>JAQGNA010000398.1 GCA_028292075.1 Rhodoferax sp.
TCGACAGTCGGCGTCATGGGTGAGCCGCTTGTTGCGGAACTCGATGCGTCGCCGGTAAGCAGTGCGGACAGCACGGGAAGGCGCATCAAGACGACAATCAAGCAAGTCATCCAGCAAGGATCAACCGGCATTTCCGTCAGTTCCACGACGACGATCACATCCATTGCGGGGCGCTTGAGCTGGCGTCAGATCAACAATTATCAGGACTTGAAGAACTCGCCATGAATTCGAATCGCCAAGAAGGTTTCACACTGATCGAGCTCATGATCGTTGTCGCGGTCGTCGCAATTCTTGCAGCGGTTGCTTACCCCTCGTACACCACATCGATCCTGAAAGGGAAGCGTGCTCAGGCTCGAACCGCGCTGCTCGATCTGCTACAACAACAGGAGCGCTACATGACGCAGCGCAACTGCTATCTCGCATTCACCAACACCGGTGGAACCATTGCGTTGGCCGCCAACACCACCTGCGGTGTTGCGGCCGCAACCTCGGTGCCGTTCAAGACCTATGCAGGCGAAAGCGCGACCAATCCGCCCTACTACCTGTCGGCTGGTACTTGTTCGACCGGCGCGATCGACGAATGCGTGCGCGTCACCGCGACGCCCACTTTCACGGATACGGCGGTCGGCGCGTTGAGCATCACCAGCACCGGCGTCAAAGCCTGCACCGGCACCGCGAGCGGTACTGCCAACGCCAACCTATGCTGGCCATGATGACCCGCCGCCACCATGGTCAGCAGGGTTTCACGCTGATCGAGTTGCTTTCGACGTTAACGGTGGCCGCCGTGTTGATGATGGTCGCGGTACCTAGCGTATTGACATTCAAGCGCAACTCGGAGTTGACGTCGGCCACGAATACGTTGCTTTCGTCGATCAATGTGGCTCGCGGAGAAGCCATGAAGCGCGGCACCAACGCAATCATGACGCCGACCAACGGCGCCACGTGGAATGACGGCTGGATCGTGTTTGTATATGTCTATGCCGCTGGCAGGACCACCGACACCAGCGGCTTCACCTATGACGCAGCCTACGACAAACTGATCCAGCAGCAACCGGCATTGCCCAGCTATATTTCGGTTGCAGGCAACGGTAACACCGGCATCACCAACCCTTACATCATGTACGACGCTTCTGGATATTCCAGGACCAAGGGCTCAGGGCCGCGGAATGCCACGTTGAGCATCAGTAGGAACGATGTTTCTAGTTCGGACCAAATCCGGCGCATCAAGATTGCAGTGACAGGTCGCGCCCGGGCCTGCAATCCTGCCACCGACACGAGTTGCACAAACACCCTGGAATGAATTCCACCGAGCCTTCCCTGATGGCTGCGGCGCTCGAGATGGCGTCACGTGCCGAGCGGCTAGCGCGACCCAACCCCGCCGTCGGCTGCGTCATCACCGATGCCGCCGGCCAGGTCATCGGCCAGGGACACACCCAGCCGGTCGGCGGTCCGCATGCCGAAATCATGGCGATGCGCGACGCCGCCGCGCGGGGCCATTCGGTGCGCGGGGCCACTGCGTACGTCACGCTGGAGCCCTGCTCTCACCAGGGCCGAACCGGGCCCTGCTGCGACGCTCTGATCGCCGCTGGAATCGGTCGCGTCGTGGCTTCGCTGGCCGACCCCAATCCTCTGGTCTCCGGCAACGGTTTCGCCCGTCTGCGCGCCGCTGGCGTGGCGGTGGAGGTCGGCCCCGGCGCCGACGAAGCACGAGAACTCAACATTGGCTTCTTCAGCCGCATGGTGCGCAAGACGCCCTGGGTCCGCATGAAGATCGCCGCCTCGCTCGATGGCAAGACCGCTTTGGCCGACGGCAGCAGCCAATGGATCACCTCGCCACCGGCCCGACAGGACGGACATGTCTGGCGTGCACGCGCCTCGGCGGTGCTCACGGGCATCGGCACCGTGCTGGAAGATGACCCAAGGCTCGACGTGCGTCTGGTGGAGACCACGCGCCAGCCCACGCTGGTGATCGTCGACAGCCGGCTGCAGACGCCCTTGGACGCAAAGCTGTTCACCGGTGGACGCGCCATCTGGATCTACACGGCAATTGATGCGCCGGAGAAAGCAGCGGCACTTGCGGCAAAAGGGGCGACCGTGATCCGCATGGCCGGTGGCGCTGAGGGCACTGCAAGCACTGCGGTCAAGGTGGATCTGGCGGCCATGCTCAAGGACCTGGGCCGCCGCGAAATCAATGAACTGCATGTCGAAGCCGGGCACAAGCTGAACGGCTCGCTGCTGCGCGAGGGCCTGGTCGATGAACTGCTCGTGTACCTCGCGCCAAAGCTGATCGGCCAGGGCCTGGACATGGCAAACCTCGGGCCGCTCGCTGCCTTGACCGACGCGGTGCCGCTCGAATTTCGCCAGATCGACCTGCTGCCGCCCGACGTGCGCATCCTGGCGCGGATCCCGGGGCGCGACCGGTTCTGAACCCTCGGGCGGGCTTGCGGCGGTGGACTATTCCGCGCGCCGGCCAACGCGGCGGCAAACCCTGCGAAAATAGCCGGATGTTCACCGGAATCATCACCGGCGTGGGGCGCATCGTCGCCGTCCACGACCTGGGTAGCTCTTCTTCGTTCGGCAAGCGTCTCACCATCGAGACGCCAGCCGGATACCTGTCCGACGTCGGCCTTGGCGACAGCATCGCGCTCAACGGCGCCTGCATGACGGCCACCACCCTCGACACTGCCTCGCACCGGTTCACCATCGACATTTCTGCCGAATCTCTCGACAAGACCGCCGGGCTCGACGCCGTCGGGCCGGTCAACCTCGAGAAGGCCCTGCGTGCCCACGACCGGCTCGGGGGGCACATCGTGTCGGGTCATGTCGACGGCATCGGGCAGGTGAGCCGCTTCGAGCAAGTGGGCGAAAGCTGGCAGCTGAACATCCTTGCACCCAGGGCCTTGGCCAAGTACCTCGCCTACAAGGGCTCGATCACGGTCAACGGCGTCAGC
>JAQGNA010000406.1 GCA_028292075.1 Rhodoferax sp.
GGGCCGTGCCGCCACTGAGCGGCCGCGTGCCGCAAAGCACCTCGGCCAGCGCCACCTGGCCGTTGCCCGAGACGCCGGCAATCGCCAAAATTTCGCCCGCATGCAGGTCGAGCGACACCCCGTTCAAACGCTCGCGCCCGAGCAGGGCCGTGCTGGCGCCCTTCAGCACGCACACCGGCGCGCCCACGCTGGCAGCGGGGCGGCGGCGCGGCGCCTCGATGGCATGGCCCACCATCCATTGGGCCAGGCGCCCCTGCGTGAGCTCCGCCGCGGCGTCGTTGTCGGCCTCTGCCACCAGCCGGCCATGGCGCAGCACCACCACCCGGTGGGCCACGCGCAGCACCTCGCCCAACTTGTGGCTGATGAAGATGATCGACAGGCCTTGCGCCACCATCCGCGCCAGAGTGCCGAAAAGCGCCTCGCTCTCTTGGGGGGTGAGCACCGCCGTCGGCTCGTCGAGGATCAAGATGCGCGCGCCCCGGTAAAGCGCCTTCAAGATCTCGACACGCTGGCGTTCACCCACCGACAGCGTTCCCACCATCGCCTCCGGAGCGACGGCGAGGCCGAAGCTGGCGGCCACCGCCAACAGCTTGTCGCGTGCGGCGCCGCGGCGCGACACGGG
The DNA here is from genome assembly GCA_028292075.1 of Rhodoferax sp. The sequence continues at coordinate 623 of JAQGNA010000406.1, forward strand.
CCACCACCAGGGCTCGGTGCCAAGCATCACGTTGTCCAGCACGCTCAGGTTGTCGGCCAATGCGAAGTGCTGGTGGACCATGCCCACGCCGGCGGCCAGGGCCGCCCGTGGCTGGCCGGGCGCCAACGGCCGACCAAACACCTCGATGCTGCCGGCGTCCGCCTGGTAATGACCGAAGAGCACCGACATCAAGGTGGATTTGCCGGCGCCGTTTTCACCCAGCAGTGCGAGGATCTCGCCGGCGCGCAACGTCAAAGAGATGTCGTGGTTGGCGGTCAGGCTGCCGAAGCGCTTGGTGATGCCTTGCAACCGGAGCACCGTCGGCGCGCCCTTGTTCACCGGCGTCACCGGAGTCAGGATTTCCGCCGGGTCTGATAACGATGTAACGGTCGCACGGTCCAACGCCCCGGACTGGGCTGACGCAAGGTGTTTGGAAGGCAATGTGTCTGTTTTCCGTTTGAATTGCTTTACGAATTTGACCAACAGAAAGACCAATCAGGCGGATTCAGATTGCGGTTGCAACACTTGCCAAGTTTATGGCGTCGTTTATCTGACGAATGGAACAACTCGGCCTTGGCAGGTCCACAATCTTCTAGAATTTCCCGGGCCCACGCACTTTGACACAAGCCACTACATCACGTAATGGCGCTGATTTCTTTCCGCACCATGACCGACTCCAAGACCCTCCTGATCGTTGACGACAGCCGCGTGTCCCGCATGATGATCCGGGGGCTGGTGGCGACCAGGCGGCCCGAGTGGGTCATCATCGAGGCTGCCAGCGGCGACGAAGCCTTGCGGACTGTCGGCCTGCAGGCCGTCGATTACTGCACCATGGACATCAACATGCCGGGTCTGCCGGGAACCGAAGCCGCCGAACAAATCCGGCAGAGCCACCCTGCGATGCGGCTGGCCCTGTTCTCCGCCAACATCCAGGAGAGCCAGAAGGCCCGCGCGAGTCAGATGGGTGTGAAGTTCGTCGCCAAGCCGGTGAACGAAAAGAGCGTGCTCGAAGCGGTGGCGTTCTTCGAGGCCGAGTTGCCATGACCCTGACCGAACTGCAACTCGACGCGCTGACCGAAGTCTTCAACGTTGGCGCCGGCCAGGCCGCCGCCAACCTGAGCGAAATCGTGGGCGACGAGGTGCGGCTGTCGGTGCCTCGGATCCAGTTCAATGCACGTGCAGAGGTCAACGCCTCCACGCTGTCACTGGCAAACCAGCGCGTCGGCTCGGTGCGCCAGCGCTTCAGCGGTCCCTTCAGCCTCGACGCCTCGCTTTTGTTCAGAGAAGAAGGCGCACTCGAGATCGTGCAGGAGATGATCGGTTCGCAGGTCAGCATGGGCGACCTGGTCGAATTCGAGCAGGAGGCGATGTGCGAGCTGGGCAACATCATTTTGAACGGCTGCATGTCTGCCATTGCGGACATGCTGCACGTGCAGCTCAGCAGCACCCTGCCCGAGTACACGGTGGACGCATCCGACGTGGTGGTCGCGCACCTGCTGTCCGACATGACGCAGCCTGTCGTCCTGGTGCTCTTCATCGACCTCGCCATCGAGAAGCGGCAGACGCACGGCTACCTCGTTTTTCTGCTGACCTCCAGCTCGCTGGCCGAGCTGGTCGCGGCGCTCGACCGCTTCCTGCTAGACGTCTGAGCGGGCCATGTCTTTCGTCAGGCCAGCGCCCGCAACCATCGGCACTTCGTTCGATATGGCGACGCTGCCATGGCGGCGGGTGGCCGACGCGCTGGGTTCGGGCCTGATCCTGATCGACCACGACGGCCGCGTGGTGCATTGGAACGCCTGGATGGTCCGGCACAGCGGCATCGGCGTGGATGCGGCGCTAGGCCGGCATCTGGAGGACGTGCTGGGCGGCGGGCTCTCGCAGCCCTTCAGGCGGGCCCTGGCCAATGTGCTGAGGCACCGTCTGCCGGTGGTGCTCTCAACGGTACTGCACCGCCATCCGCTGCCGCTTTACCGCAGCCCGTCAGAACGCCGTGCGGACTCCAAGGCAGACCGCATTCCGCAGTCCGTGATGATGATGCCCATCGCCATGGACGAGGGGGAACGCCACCTGTGCATGGTGCAGGTCACCGACACCAGCAACATCGTGAAGCGCGAGCGGGTGTTGCAATCGAACTCCGACCGGCTGTCCAAAGAGGCCGTGATCGACGGGCTCACGGGGGTTTACAACCGCAAGTATTTCAACGACATGCTGCCGCAGGCGTTCCTTCGAAGCGCCCGCCAGCACATTCCGCTGTCGCTGCTGATGCTGGACGTTGACGCCTTCAAGGCCTTTAACGACAACTACGGCCACCCCGCTGGCGACCGCGTTCTGGTGGCCATCGTCACGGCGGCGCATTCGCA
>JAQGNA010000435.1 GCA_028292075.1 Rhodoferax sp.
TTCCACCGGCGGTGGCGAAGTGGCGCGCTACATCGGCCGGCATGGCACGCAGCGCGTGGCCAAGGCGGTGCTCACCGGCGCCGTGCCGCCCATCATGCTGAAGACAGAGGCCTATCCCGGCGGTCTCGACATCGGCGTGTTCGATGGCATCCGCGCTGGTGTGGCCGGCAACCGGGCCGAGTTCTACCGCGACATCACCATGCCGTTCTACGGCTTCAACCGGTCCGATGCCAAGGTGTCGGAAGGCCTGCGCCAGCACTGGTGGCTGCAGGGCATGACCGGCTCCATCAAGGCGCACTACGACTGCGTCAAGGCGTTCTCCGAAACCGACTTCACCGAAGACCTGAAGAAGATGACGGTGCCCACCCTCATCATGCACGGCGACGATGACCAGATCGTGCCGATCGCGGCGTCCGCGCTGCTGGCGGCCAAGCTGGTTCCCGGCGCCAAGCTGAACGTCTACAAGGGCTTGCCGCACGGCATGTGCAGCACGCATCCGGAAATCATCAACCCTGATCTGCTCGCCTTCATCAAGGGCTGATCATCGGGCGTTGACCAGACGCGCGGCCAGCCCTGGCGGTCAGGCGCTGCGTTGCAGCGTCGCCGCCTTGTCGCGTTCCAGCAGGTGCTTGCCCAGGGCCTCGTAACCGGCCGGGCGAATGCGCGTCACGATGGCGGCGCCGTCGGTGTAGGCAGCGCCGCCGCGCGAGACCGGCGGGATGTTGGCCTCGATGAAACCCGCGGCACGGCAGACCAGCACCCGGTCAATGTCGGCCGGGTCCGAGAAGGCATGCGGCAAGGTCTCTTTGGCCAGTTCTTCCAGCAGATTGAGGGACACGGTTGACTCCTGCGGAACGGGGGCGGCGCAGCGTGATGGGCGTTGCGGGTCGATGGTCATCGCAGTTTATGCGCCGTGTAAACCCGCCGTCAGCTTCGGCCGAATACCCCCCTGGTATTTTTGACAAGACACACAACCGACACGCAATGCGGGTGGGAGATTTACCGCTGACTCACGGCTGATTCCCCGTGCACATGCCGTGGTGCCGTGGTGCCGTGGTCCCGTGGTCCCGTGGTCCCGTGGTCCCGTGCGGGCCCGGCCCGTCCCGGCCGTCGACCTGTTCGCTGTTACAGCAAGGCCGTGTCGATCTCGAGCCAGCGTTCGCCAGGCTTCTTCTCGACCACGATGCGCGCGCCTTCAAGGCGGTAGGTCAGGTGTCCGTGCTGCCGCGGGTTGGACAGCACGGCCGGGTTGAGCACCACGTAGTTGTCGCCGCCCGGCCTGCGCACCGACCGTGTCACCAGGCCGGGATGGCCCTCGCGGTGCAGCCGCGCCCCGACGATTTGCGCCTGGCTGTAGTCGGTGCGGTGGGCCAGGCCGGGGTGTTCGGCCAGGCGCGGGCGCAGGTCGAGCAGGGCCGCGTCGCAGGCCACCGCATACAACTTGCGCTCCCCCACCACGGCTTCGCGTTCGAAGCCCGCGTCGGTCAGGAAGCCGTTGTACCAGTGGTAGGCGGTTTCATGCGCCGAGGTTTCCGCCGAATCGCAGCCGTACCAGACGCCGAAGCTGCCGTCCGAAAACCGGCTCGCCTGCCAGTGCCGGAACGGCCACGCAATGGCGTTGAACCAGTTGGCGTCTTCGAAGGGCCGGTGCAGGATGGGCGTGGCCGACTGATAAGGCGGCGGCTTGACCGCGTCTTCCACCTGCTGGGCCATGGCCCATTCGGCGGGGCTGTCGGTGAGGTCGTCGAACAGGTCCTGCGAACTGCGGATCGACACGATGTTGCGGACGACGTCTCGGTGCACGTCGGCCACGGCGAGGTGGTCGAACAAGGCGTCCATCGGTTCACACCCCCCTGGCCCGGTCGAGGTAGGAGCGCACCATCAACAAGCCCGCAAAGCCCCACTGGTTGACCACCTCCACCGGCGCCAGGTTGTCGAAGGCCTTGTTGCGGGTCGACATCCAGCGGTAGGCAAGCTCGCGGTTCTGCGGAAACAGCAGCCGCAGGTTCTTGTGGATGCCCAGCAGGTGGCCGACGCGTTCGTACTGGTCGCGGCTGGTGCCGATGGCCTCGCCCTTGCGGTAGCGGGTGAGCGCGGCCCGGTTGCTGGCCGCAATGCCGAGCAGGGCGGCCTGGTCTTCGGTGCTCAGCTTCCAGTGGTCTAGCAGCGCCATCACCATCTTGGCCAGGGCGCCACGGTCTTCTGACACGGGGGCAGAAGGGCTTGGTTGAAGCAGGGCGGACATGGGCGGCTTTCTGTGGCGGTTCAAAGGTCGTTGGCCGGGAAATATAGCATTCTGTTTCTATTCAAACCAATATTGTTTCTATAAAACATCTTCCTTTGAAGGGGTATCCCAGTTCAGGAAGGCCCGGAGACCGTGTGTCGGGCCTGTGTCATACTGCCCGCCCCCCAACTCGCAGAAGCCCTGAATGGAAACGGAAGTCGACCCGAAAATCCTTGCTGTCCTCAACGAGGGACGTCTTTCGGGACCGCGCCTGACGCCGGTCGAGATCGTCGCCAAGATGGGCGTCTTCGACGCTCGCGAAAAGGCCTACGACGCGGCCTGGCTGGCCACCGGCGACATCGTCATCGCCACCGTCTGGGCCGAGCAGGTGAGCCTGGGCGGCGAGGGCCGCTGGTTCACCCTCGAGCCGCTGAACACGCAGCTTCGCCCCGATGGCAGCGCCCGCAGCGCCGGCCAGGTCCAGCGTGCGGTGGACCGCCTGGCGCTGCTGAAACAGACCTTCAAGGAAGGCAAAGCCTTCCGCGCCGTGCTGCAGACGAACCGGGTCGCCATTGCCGAACTCGAGAGCAACCGCAGTGCCAAGGTGTCGACCCGTGTGCGCGACAGCGAGGAATGGCATGTTGCCCAGTGGGACGTGGAGCAGCAGTTCGCGGTGCTGGTGCGGGGTGCCACCGGATGGGCGCCGACCGCCGAAGAAATCGACGGCGCACGCGCCCGCTGCGGCATTCCGCCCGCGGTCAAGGACGATGCTTCGGCGAACGCCTCGTCCGAGGACATCGGCGCGGCCGCCATTGCCTACGTGACCAAGCACTTCCGGGGCTATGGCTACAAGGCCGAGCCGGCCGAAGCCGACGCGGGCTACGACATTGAGGTGTCGAACGCCAAGGGCGCCAAGCTGCTCAGGGTGGCGGTGAAGGGCACGACGCCCAAGTCGCCGGCCTTCCGGCTGAGCCCCGCCGAGCAGGCGTGTTCCGCGCGCGAACCACTGTGGAAGCTGCTGGTCGTCACCGACGTCATGGGGCCGGGCGCGCAGCACAAGATCTACAAGCCCACCGAGGTGGAACAGGCCGAAGGCTTCGAGCCTGGTTGAGCCAAAGGGCGCCCGAGGGTTCGGGCATGGCGGCATGGTGGTACGGCAGCGATATGGCGGGCGATGTCCGCGCGCGTTGACTGGCCGCACTTAACCGCGCATCGGCGCGCGGCTGCGGTCGTTATTGGCGGTCACGAACTTGCGCAGCAGCGTCATCAGGTCGTGCCGCTCCTGCTCGGTGAGCGTGCCAAGCAGCGTGTTCTGCATTTCCGACATGGCCGGCACCATGCTGGCCAGCAGCGCCGTGCCGGCATCGGTCAGGCGCAGTTCGCGCTGGCCCCGGGCCACCACCTGCCGGGTGATCCAGCCCTTGGTCTCGAGCCGCGCGGCGATGTCGGCCGCCGTGGAGGTGTCGAGCGCCACGTGCTGGGCCATGGTGACCTGGTCGATGCCGGGCTTGTCCTGCAGCGTGCGCAGCACCGCGTATTGCACCGGCGTGACCTCGCGGCCAAGGGTCTCGTGGAACACCGACACCGCGATCTGATTGGCGCGCCGGATGAGGTGGCCCGGCTGGTCCTGGATGTCGATGGCGGCTGGCTTCGAAGCGGTCATGTGGGCGGCGGACGGTTGATTCGGCAAGGCAGCATGGCCTTCGATTTTACTCAGCCATGCCGCCACTTTCGACCTAGAGGTCGAGCACCAGCATCGGCGTGCGCGAGCGCGAGCAGCACGGCGTGAACTGGTCGTTGGCGGCCTGTTCCTCGGGCGTGAGGTACATGTCCTTGTGGTCGGGCTCTCCTTCGAGCACCCGCGTGAGGCAGGTGCCGCACACGCCTTGCTCGCAGGAGGTGGCCACCTCCACCCCCGCCGCCGCCAGCGCCTGAACGACCGTCTGGTCCTTGGCCACCGGCACCACTCGGCCGGAGCTGGCGAGCTTCACCTGGAAGGCCGCGTCCGCCTCCGATTTGACGACTTCGGCCGAGAAGAATTCATAGTGCAACTGGTCCGCTGGCCAGCCGGCGGCGCGTGCGGCACCGAGCACCCAGTCCATGAAGCCCTTTGGTCCACAGACGTAGACATGCACGCCCGGCCGGGGTGCGCCCACCACCGCCGGCAGTTGCAGCTTCTGGGCTTCGTCGCCATCGTCGAAGTGGAATCGCACCTGCGGCGCGAAGGACGCCTGGCCGATGCGGTCGGCAAAGGCGGTGCGCTCGCGGGAACGCGTGCAGTAGTGCATGTCGAACGGAGCGCCGGACAGCGCAAGCCGCTCGGCCATGCACAGGATCGGCGTGACGCCGATGCCGCCGGCAATCAGCACGCTGTGGGTTGCGCCGTGGGCCAGCGGAAAGTGGTTGCGCGGCGGGCTGATGCGCAGCCGGTCGCCTTCGTTCACCGCGTCGTGCATCGACCTCGAGCCGCCGCGCGAGTTCGGGTCGCGTAGCACACCGATCATGTAGCGGTGGCTTTCCCGCGGGTCATTGCACAGCGAATACTGGCGTGTGACGCCACCGGGCAGCTGCACGTCGATGTGCGAGCCCGCGGAGAACGCAGGCAGCGGGCGGCCGTCCTCCTGCACCAGTTCGAACGTGCAGATGTCGAGCGCCTCGGCATGCTTGCGCAGCACGCGCACGTCGAGTTCGGCGGCGTTCATGCGGCAACTCCCTGGGCGACGGGTGCCTGGCCTTCCAGCGCCATCATGCGTTCGAGCACGCGGCGCGACTGCACGCCGCCGGAGTCGATGTTGAGCTTGAGCAGTTGGCGTTGCGGATGGGCGAGCAGGTTGGCCTGCTGCTTCTCGAGCATTTCCAGGTCTTCACTGAAGATCTTGCCCTGGCCTTCGCGGATCGACGCGGTGAGCGACTTGTCATGCGGCTGGAAGTTGCGCGCCATGCCCCAGAAGTACCAGTGCGAGGTTTCCGTCTCGGGCGTGATGAAGTCCACCACGATGCTCGAAACCTTGTGCGCCGGATCGGCGTGGTAGCCGCCCTTGCCGGCATGGGCCACGCCCACTTCGATCAGCACATGGCTGGGCGGTGTAAAGCGGCAGATCTGCCAGCGGTCCACCGGCACGTCGTCGGCAAGGTGGTTGCCGCGCAGCGCCATGCGCCAGAACGGCGGCGCCAGCACGTTGTCCATGAACCGGCTAGTGACCACCTGGTCGCCTTCGGTCTTGGTGGTGGTGGGTGTTTCGTCGATCTCTTTCTGGCCGATGCTGGACGCGTGGATGTAGGTCTCGTGCGACAGGTCCATCAGGTTGTCGATCATCAGCTGGTAGTTGGACTTGATGTGGAACAGGCCGCCGCCGTAAGCCCATTCGCTGCTCTCGGCCCATGGCAGGTGGTGCAGTTTGGCCGCGTCGGCAAGTGCCGGGTCGCCGGGCCAGACCCAGATGAAGCCGTAGCGCTCGATCACCGGAAAGGCGCGGATGGCGGGGAACCCGCGCACCCGTTGGCCGGGCATGGCCACGGTCTGGCCGTTGCAGCCCATCTCGAGTCCGTGGTAGCCGCAAATCAGGTTGCCCTCGACCACGCGGCCGAGTGAAAGCGGCGCGCCGCGGTGCGGGCAAAAGTCTTCCAGGGCGGTGGCCTTGCCCTCGGCAGCGCGGTACAGCACCAGGTTTTCGCCGCAGATCTTGCGGCCCAGCGGCTTGTCGTCGATCTCGTTGGCGCTGCAGGCCACGTACCAGGTGTTTTTCAGAAACATGGATTTTCCTTTTCAAACGGTGGGCGGATCAGGTGCGTGAAGCCGCAACAGACGGCTCGCAGCGCGCTCGTTCAGTGTGCTGAATCTCGCAATCAGTGTACTGAATGACAAACTGAAAACAAAGGGGTCCACGCTAGGTGAAAACCCGTAAATCGCCTTCGTTCAAGCCTTCAACGCGCCGCATCGTTCAGTGTGTTTCGCGACGCCAGCGCGGCAATCAACCCGTCGATGCCGTGCGCATTGATCTCCCCGGCGAACTGTCCGCGGTAGGTCTGCACCAGCCAGACGCCGAGCACGTTCAGGTCGTAGACCTTCCAGCCCGCGCCCACGCCCGGCGTGTGCTCCAGCCGGTAGTCGACCGCAACCGGCTCCCCGTGTCCCCGCACCAGCGTGCGGACCACCACCTCGGTGTCGTCGCGGCCGGCGCGAAGCGGCTTCACCGTCACCTGCTGGTCACCAACCTGGTTCAGCGCGCCGGAGTAGGTGCGCACCAGCAGGCGCTTGAATTCCTCTTCGAGCCGGTGCTTCTGTTGCGGCGTGGCCTCGCGCCAGCCAGGACCCACCGCCGAGGCGGTGATGCGTTCGAAGTTGAGGTTGGGCATGACCAGCTTGTCGACCAGCGCGATCACGCGGTTGAAGTTGCCAGCCTGGACGGCCGGGTCCGATCGAATGGCGGCCAGGATCTCGGCGGACAGCCGACGAATCATGACGTCGGGCGCCTCGTCGGCGGCATGCGAATGCCCGGCGGCCAGCCCGGCCGCGCCCAGCGCAAAACAGGCGGCCAACCGCGTGAGAGACCGGGCAACGCGCCGGCGATCCTGGGGTGAATCAAAGAGGGAAGTCATCGGGCGATGATGCGCGCGCCATGCCGGATTGGCCATTGCGGATGACCCTCTGCGACCGTAGGACAGCTGCGCGCGCTGTCTGCGTGTTCGGGTTGCAACGCGGCGCATATTTCTCTCGGCCGTATGCCATCGGCCTGCAGCGAAAATCGGGTTTTCCCCTATAGTCGAAACCAAAGGCAGCCCCGGCCAATGTCATCGATCCACCGTGTCGGCATGCGGCCCTGTTCAACGGGAGGAAGTGTTCATGGTGATGAAAAAACCCGTCTGGCTCGTTGCAGCCGTGGCGGCGCTGCTGTTCGGCAACGGCGCCCGCGCCAGCCTCTATACCCAGGACCATGGTGGCCCGGTGCCGGGTTACGGTCCCAATGACGACGGCGTGTTTCTGGTCACCGTTCCCTTCGCGGTGGCCTTCGCGAACGGGACGACGTCCAGCTTCGAAGTCAGCAACAACGGTTACCTTTTCTCGGTGGCCACAGGTTCCGCCCTGTACGGGTTCGGCGCAGATCTCGATTCGCGCAACGATCCGCTTGCCCAGGCCTCGGTGCATTACCGCGGCACGCCGACCGAGGCTGTCTTCACCTGGGACCGCATGGGCCGGTTTTCAACAAACTATGCCACCCGCTACACCTTCCAGATTGTGCTGAACCCATCCACGGTGGGCTTCTTCTACGGCGAAGGCTTTCCGGCGCAGGAATGCTCGGGCTTCGGCAGTTGCAGCCTTCCCGTCACGGGTGCCACGCGTTACTACGACACCCTGACGGGCACCCCGGTGGCGGGCCTGAGCAATGCAGTGCCGGAGCCAGCGACGGCGGCGCTGATGGCGTTCGCACTGGTCGGCCTGGCCGTTGCCAACAGACGCCAGACGCGCCGGCCCGCCAACGCCATTTCCCCGCCGCGCTGAAGCAGGATCCAGGTCATCAGGTGCGGACAAGGTCGGGTCGCGCCTCCACGGGTTTCTTGTCCGGTGGTTGTGCTTCGGCATGGACTTCTTGGCCGCCTTGGGTTTCCGCACGC
>JAQGNA010000436.1 GCA_028292075.1 Rhodoferax sp.
CACCAGTGGTTGACCGTCGCTGCGCTTGGCATGCCGGAGCACACCGGGTGCGTGGCAGACCGTGGCAACCGGCTTGCCAGCGGCGTACAGGGTTTCGATGAGCGCGATGGAATGCTTGTCTTCGGCAAGGTCCCACAACGGGCCGTGGCCGCCGACGTAGAAGATCGCGTCGAAGTCCGAGGCCTGCATGCTGTCGAGCCGGTGCGTCGAGGCCAGTGCCTGCTGCGCGGCGGTGTCCTTGCGGAAGCGCTCGGTGTCCTCGCTCTGGCTGTCGGGCTCGTCGCTCTTGGGATCGAGCGGAGGCTGGCCGCCCAGTGGCGAAGCGAGAGTCACGGTCACGCCGGCGTCGAGAAAGACATAGTACGGCGCGGCAAACTCTTCCAGCCAGAAACCGGTCTTCTTGCCGGTGTCGCCCAGGCGATCGTGAGAGGTGAGAACCATCAGAACCTGCTTCGTATTGCGCATTTCGTTTCCTTGAGTGAGTGTGCAGGGCTCGAGTATGCGCATCTGAAACGCGTCTGACTATGGAACGCCGGCGTGTTCAGAATTCCCCTTTATGGAATACTTCCGCCTGACGAGCGACCACTCACCCCCTTCATCGAGCCCATCTTGCCCAACCACCTCGACACCCTCCGCGTGTTTTGCGCAGCCGCGGAAACCGACAACTTCCGAAGCGCCGCACAACGCCTTGCCGTTTCACCCCAGGTGGTCACGCGCGCCGTGCGCGAACTGGAGGAAGAGCTGGGCGAACCGCTCTTTCACCGCAGCACGCGCGGTGTGCGCATCACCCAGTTCGGCAGGCAGCTGGCCGATCGCGCCCGTGGTGCGATCGACGGCGTGGACGCCCTGTTTCAGAGCGGCGACCAGCGAACGCTTTCCCAGCACGCCGGCACGGTGCGCGTGGCGGCGCCCGGGGCGCTCGGGCGGCACCGCATTCCCGAAGCACTGGCACCGATGCTCCGCGCCTACCCCGGCCTTACGTTGGACCTGCGTTTGTCCGAGGTGCTTGCCGACGTGGTGCAGGAGCAGATCGACGTCGGCGTGCGGCTGGGCCCCATGCGAGACAGCCGCTTCGTGGCGCGACCGGTCGGCAAGCTGGCGATGCGGGTGGTGGCGACGCCGGAGCTGGTGGCCGAAACCGGTGCGCCTCAGGACCTGACGGCGCTGTTGCAACGCCCGCTCACTGCCCTCATCGACCGAAGTTCGGGCCGCCCCTGGCCCTGGCTTTTCAGCCGCGAGCGGCGCATCACGGTGCCCTCGCCGACCTTTGTCAGCGACGACGTGCATGCCGAGTGCGCGGCCGTGCTCGCCGGCCTGGGCTATGGCCAGATGGTCGACCCGCTCACCATGCCGTACCTGCGCTCCGGGCGCCTGGTCAGCGTGCTCGAGGCAGACGCGCCGACGCCCTGGCCGCTCTACGTGTACCGGGCCCAGCGCACGCCGGTGCCGGCCCGGGTGAAGCTGGTCTATGACGAACTGGCGCGCTCGCTGAAAGCCTGGGTCGGCACGGCGTCGCTGGCCGGGGAGGACGGCGGGGCCGATGCCGCTTGATGCCTGATGCCTCATGCGCGCTGGACGAGTTGAGGCCGGCCCGGTTGATCAGCGCGCGCGGAGCAACTCGCCGACTTCGAGCAGGATCAGTTCGTTGTCGTCGGCGCGGTTCGGCTCGCGGCTGCTGGAGAACGGCAGGTTGTTGTCGTTACCGACCACGATGTGCGTCGCGTCCACCACGTCCACGTTCTCGATGGTGAAGAAGGGAAACTTGAGCACGCCGTCGTTCAACGGCTTCTTGGCCAGCTTTTGCGGGTCGGCGATGTTCAGAAGGTCGATGTAGCCGATCTTGCGCACCGGCCCGCCGACGTTGGCTTCGGTCAGCTCGATCTTGTAGACGCGCTTGAACCGGGCGATGTCATGGAAGCAGTCTGAGCGCTTTTGGCCTTCCGGGCATGCCTTGTCGGCCGTGCCTTCGCCGTTGTCGCGCTCGATCACGAGGCCGGTGGTCGCGTCGATCAGGTTGAAGTCGCCGATGGCATTGCCATTGGCTTCCAGCGGGTACAGCCAGAAGCGACCGGTCCACTTGCCGGCGGGCACGTCGAACTCCAGCACCCGAAGGGCCTCCTTGCCGGCCACGCGCTCGTAGTCTTTCGCCTCGGCGTTCCAGACCGGCCCTTCGAGCAAGGCGTAGAGCTTGCTGCCGTCCTTCGACGCAGCCATGCCCTCGAAGCCCTTGGACCGCTTGATCTGGAATTCGACCGGGCCGCCGGGCACGCCCGGCGTGGTCACGGCCGGGTGATCGGGCGAGCGCACCACCTTGCCGTCGACCAGCGTGTCGTACACGGCGAGCACGCGGCCACTCATATCGGCCTTGATAAGGAAAGGCCCGAACTCGTCGCCGATCCAGAGCGAGCCTCCGGCGAACTGGAAGCTCTCCGTGTCGAGGTCGGCACCGGTGAGGTAGCGCTTTTTCGTGCCTTCGTGAACGATGCGAAAGGGCAGCTTCTTGTCAGGATCGTGCAGAAACACCGTGGCCAGCCGATGGAAGTCACCGCTCTTGAAGTCCACCTTGTAATGGTTCAGGTACAGCATGAAGTCCGGCGAATTCGCCTTGGACCCGGCACCGTTGTCGGTAAGGATCCAGAAGCTGCCGTCGGGCATGCTTTTGATGCCGGAATGGCCCTGCAGCGGCTGTCCCTGAAAGGGCACGGAGATGCCGGTAGGGCGCCCGGCCGACAGGCCCATCACGCTGCCGATGCCTTCGGCCCGCTGGCCGTTGGTGAACTTGCCACTGACCTTCAGGTCTTCCGGCGCATCGGCCGGTGCCTGCAACAACGACAGTGCGGGCAGAACCGCATGGCCCGCCAAAGTGACGGGAAAAGCGGTCTGAGCCTGGCCAGCCGTGGCGGCGCAGGCGCACAGGGCGGCAAGCAGGGTGGAGCGCAGGCGCCCTTGGGTCGATGCGAAAAGAGGCTTGAACGGCATTGAGATGGGTTCCGGATTCCGGGTTGGGTGATTGGGTGATCGGGATGGATTTGGTGCTCGGAGCGGCCCATGCTGCCCGGCCGCCGTGACACGGCGATGACCGTCCGTGGCGAAACATGGCGGCTTTGTGTCAAAAATACGCTGCTGCGCACAATCTTGTGCACTCCTTCGGCTACCGGCGAGATAATCCGCCCTTTGCGCTGAAACGACCCTGCCGACCATGGCCGACGACTTCATCACCGTTCACTACAACCTCTGGACCGTCGGTCTGTCGTTCCTCATTGCCAGCTTCGCCTCGTATGTGGCGCTGGACCTGGCCAAGCGCGTTCGCACGCCCGACCTGTTCCTAGCGCGCGGTTGGTGGATCGGCGGATCGGCCGCCATGGGCACCGGTATCTGGTCGATGCACTTCGTCGGCATGCAGGCCGCGTCGTTTCCGTTCGCGGTGGGCTTTGGCTATGGCGTGACGGCCCTTTCGTGGGTGGCGGCCGTGGCCGTGTCCGCGGTGGCGCTGTACATCGCCAGCCGTTCGCGGCTTACGCCAGGGCGGCTGTGCGTGGGCGCCGTGTCGATGGGCGTCGGCATCTGCACCATGCACTACACCGGCATGGCCGCCATGGACATGGCGCCCGGCATCCGCTGGTCGCCGGGCTGGGTGGCTGCTTCGGCGGTCATCGCGGTGACGGCATCCGCCGTCGCCCTGGTGATCTTTTTCACGCTGAGGCGACTGAAAGGCGCCGCTGCTCGGTGGGGGCAAGCCGCCGCCGCGATGGTGATGGGTGCGGCCATCTGCGGCATGCACTACACCGGCATGGCCGCGGCCGGCTTTCCGGACGGATCGGTTTGCCTGAGCAAGGACGCCCTGAACGGCGACAGCCTGGGCCTGCTGG
>JAQGNA010000492.1 GCA_028292075.1 Rhodoferax sp.
CCTTGCCGAAGAACACCAGCGCCGCCTTGTCGGGATAGCGGCGGGCGCTGTTGGCGAGGTTGTCCCAAAGCGAAACAGCCGGCACGGTGATCGCATGCGGCAGGCGCTTTGGCCAGAAGCGGTGGTGAGCCCGCAACGTCGGCGCCGCGCCCGCGGCCTGGCTGGATGGGGCGAAAGCGGTGGGATCGGCCATGTTTTTTGTCTCCTGTTGCAGCGCACCGCGTCGTCAGCTGGGACCGGCTTGCGCTGCAGGTCTCAGGATAAGTGCGCCGATTGGCGGATGCGCAGGCCGTTTGTCTCCTGCGTGACGCGGTTCCGGTCGTGAACCTGGCCAGCCGTCGCATGTTCTGGGCAGTCTTGCCTGCCTGTTGCGGTGCAGCACAGCCGGTGCGCACAACGATCAGACAGCGTCGGGCGGCGGTCCTGCTTTTGGTGCGAACGACGCCGTCCGCGCCCGGTCATACGAGAAATGATCACAAGCGGTGCATCAATCTTGTATATCAGTTGGCACAGTTTCTGCATAGGAGTGTGCATGACCAGTGCCGCAGAAATCAGTGAACGCATCGTCCAGGCAGTCATGGCCCAGAAGCTGGCGCCGGGCGCGAGGCTGGGCGAACAGCCGCTGGCCATGCTCTTCGATTGCAGCCGCACGGTGGTGCGCGAGGCCCTCACGCGGCTGGCGGCGCGCGGCATCGTCACCGTCAGTGCCCGGCGCGGCTGGTACGTGATCGAGCCGTCGCAAGAGGAAGCCCGCGAGGCCTTCGAGGCCCGCCGTGTCATCGAGACGGGGCTGATCCGCAACCTGCCCTGCGTGCCGAAGCCCGCGCTGAAGCGGCTGAAGCAGCACCTGAGCCGCGAGAAGGCCGCGCTGGCAAGCGACGACGTCGGCGCCCGGAGCTTTCTGCTCGGTGACTTCCACGTCTGCCTGGCCGAATGCCTCGGCAACAACCTGCTGGCCGACACCCTGCGCGACTTCACCGCCCGCACCACGCTGATCGCCATGCTCTACCAGTCCTCGCACAACGCCGCGCAATCGTGCGAAGACCACGTGCGGATCGTCGCCGCCCTCGAAAAGGGTGACATGGCTCTGGCCGAACAGCTGATGTCGATCCACATCGGCACGGTGCACGATGCCTTGCGTCTGCCCGCGCCAGCGGACCCGCTGGCCCACTTGCGCGACGCGCTCGCGCCGGTCGGCAAGTCCGCTACACCTGCCAGCGGTGCATTGCACAAACCGGCACCGCGCAAGCGATTTGCCACGGGCCCGCGCACTGGCGCAGCCCCCTCACCCGAAGAACCGTCCACTTACCTAGGAGCCCTGCTATGAAATTACCGAAGATTCCCCTGAACGCCGGCCTCGCCGCCGTCGCCCTGTTCGCCACCCTGTCCAGCGGTCTGGCCCAGGCTCAGACTGCGCTCGACGATGTGATGAAGGCCAGGAAGATCACCATCGCCATCCCCACCGACTTTCCGCCCTACGGCTTCGTGGGCACAGACATGAAGCCCCAGGGCCTTGACATCGACATGGCCACCTACATTGCCGGCAAGCTGGGCGTGGCCGTGGAGCTCGCCCCCGTGACGAGCGCCAACCGCGTGGCCTACCTGCAGACCAAGAAGGCCGACCTGGTGATCTCCACGCTGGGCAAAAACCCGGAGCGCGAGAAGGTGATCGACTTCACTTCGGCCTATTCGCCGTTCTTCCAGGCGGTGTTCGCGCCCAAGAGCATGGCGATCAAGAGCTTTGCCGACCTGGCCGGCAAGACCGTGGGCGTGACCCGCGGCGCCATCGAAGACCAGGAGCTCACCAAGCTGGCCCCGGCCACCGCCGACATCAAGCGTTTCGAGGACAACAACGTCACCGTGTCGTCCTTCGTGTCGGGCCAGGTGCAGCTGATCGCCACCGGCGCCTCGGTGGCCGGCAACCTGATGGCCAAGAACCCGCAGCTCAACACCGAATACAAGCTGTTGCTCAAGGATTCGCCGAACTTCATCGGCGTGGCCAAGGGTGAAGACAAGCTGCGCACCAAGGTGAACGAAATCATCGCCGAGGGCAAGAAGGCCGGCGACCTCGACAAGATGGCGGTGAAGTGGCTGGGCCGGCCGGCGGGCGATTTGCCACAGTAATTTCTTGCGCCCTCTCCTTCCGGGAGAGGATTGGGGGTGAGGGCTACGGCCTTGGCCTGACCCCGTTCGATATCTACCGCCGCTTCCCCTCACCCTGACCCTCTCCCCCGGGGGCGAGGGGACCAGTCAACCCAACCGGACCCGCCCATGAGAATCACCTTCGATTTCTGGTCCATCCTCGACCAATGGCCCCTGCTGCTCAAGGGCGTGGCCTGGACGCTCGCCCTCACGTTCATCGCCACCCTGATCGGCGTGGGCCTGGGCATCGCCTGCGCCTGGGTGCGCAGCCACGACACGCGTGCCCCGGCCTGGCTGCAGTGGCTGGTGGGCACCTATGTGGAGCTGATCCGCAACACGCCCTTCATCGTGCAGCTGTTTTTCATCTTCTTCGGACTGCCGGCGGCTGGGGTGAAGCTCTCGCCCGAGGTGGCCTCGATCCTGGCGATGGTGATCAACCTTGGCGCCTATTCCACCGAGATCATCCGCGCCGGCATCGATGCCACGCCCAAGGGCCAGATCGAGGCCGCCATGAGCCTGGCACTGGACCGCGTGCAAATCTTCACCCGCGTGGTGCTGCCGCCAGCGCTGAAGAAGGTGTGGCCGTCGCTGGTGAGCCAGATCATCATCGTGATGCTGGGCTCGGCGGTCTGCGGGCAGATCTCGACCCAGGAGCTGAGCTACGCGGCCAACCTGATCCAGAGCCGCAACTTCCGCGCGTTCGAAGCCTTCATCATCGCCACGCTGATCTACCTGTCGCTGTCGGTCGGCGTGCGCCGCCTGCTGAACTGGATGGGCCCGCGTTTCTTTTTTGGCCGCTGACGTGCCCCCACGCTCGTCACTTCGTGTACCCGCTGCCCCCCCGAGGGGGCGCTGCCTGCCCTTGGGGCGGCCCGGCAGGCGTGCACTTCGCTTAGGGATCCAATATGGTTGAATTTTCCGTCTGGGACATCCTCCGCAACCTGCTTGGCGCGGCGCAGTGGACCATCTACCTCTCGCTCATCGCCTTCATCGGCGGTGGCGTTGTCGGCATGCTGTTGCTGGTGCTGCGGCTGTCCAAGGTGCGCGGCGCAGACCGCTTCGTGGGCGGCTATGTGCAGCTGTTCCAGGGCACGCCGCTGCTGATGCAGCTCTTCCTCGCGTACTTCGGTATCGCGCTGTTCGGCATCAACACTTCGGCCTGGGTCGCGGCCTCGGTGGCGCTCACGCTCTACACCAGCGCCTTCCTCACCGAGATATGGCGCGGCTGCGTCGCGGCGATTCCCAAGGGACAGTGGGAAGCGTCGAGCAGCCTGGCGCTGACTTTCGGCGAGCAGCTGCGCCACATCGTGCTGCCACAGGCCGTGAAGATTGCGATTCCGCCCACGGTGGGCTTCCTGGTGCAGGTGATCAAGGGCACGGCACTGGCCTCGGTGATCGGCTTCATCGAGCTCACCAAGGCCGGCACCATGATCTCGAACGCCACCTTCAAGCCATTCATCGTGTACAGCTGCGTCGCGCTGATGTACTTCGTCTTGTGCTTCCCGGTCAGTTTCTACGCGAAAACGCTCGAAAGGAAAATGAATGCAGTCCGTCGCTAATCCGGTGAGCCCCGCCACATCCGCCACATCCGCCATATCCGCCACAACCGCCACAACCGCCTTGCCCGGCAAGCCGGCCATCGTCGAGATCAACGGCCTGCGCAAGTCCTTCGGCAGCAACGAGGTGCTGAAGGGCATCGACCTGCACGTCCAGCCGGGCGAGGTCATCGCCATCATCGGCAAGAGCGGCTCGGGCAAGAGCACGCTGCTGCGCTGCATCAACGGGCTGGAGGTGTTCCAGGCCGGCACCCTCTCCGTCGACGCCAAGCCGCTGCTGCACGACAACAC
>JAQGNA010000413.1 GCA_028292075.1 Rhodoferax sp.
TGGGCACCATCAAGGAAGCCAGCTCGGGCACGGAACGCATGGGCCAGATGATGGAGGCGATCAACCGCCGCTCGGCCGACACCGGCGTCACCGCCTTCCTGTCGCAAGGTCAGGACGGCAGCTACACCATCGACATGCAGTCCGCGAAGCTGACCTCGGCCGGCGACGCGCAGGTGATGAACATGGTCGGCTTCACCGCCAACAACCTGGGCTACGCACCCACCACGGTGGGCGCTGCGGGCACCACGGTGGACGCCACCGCCACCACGAGCGACGCCCTCGGCATCGACACGCTGACGGTGGACACCCAGGCCGCCGCCTGGGTCGCCCTGAAGAAGATCGACAGCGCGCTCGACCAGGTCAACTCGGCCCGCGCCGACCTGGGCGCCCTGCAAAGCCGCTTCGAGAGCTCGGTGGCCAACATCGACATCCAGGTGGAAAACCTGGCCGCGTCGCGCGGCCGCATCGTTGACGCCGACTTCGCCAAGGAAACCGCCAACCTGTCGCGCACGCAGATCCTGCAGCAGGCCGGCACGGCGATGGTGGCCCAGGCGAACAAGCTGCCGCAGGGCGTGCTGTCGCTGCTGCAGCAGTAAGGGCCTGTCAGCCGGAATAGGAAAAGGTCGCCTCGGCGGCCTTTTTTGCGCCCTGCCGTCTGGTTGTAACGGCCGCGAGGCTGGTTGACCCCGCCGTCAGGCCTCGGCAATCGCCGCGATGGAGATCTTGAGCCCCGGCACACGCACAGGCAATTTCGCACCCTGGCGGGCCGGCGGATTGACAGGAAACCACCGGAGCCACTCTTCGTTCATGCCAGCGAAGTCGTCCTCGTCCGCCAGAATGACCGTCGCGCTGACGATCTTGTCCAGCGAACTGCCCGCCTCCTCCAGGATGGCCTGGATGTTGGCCAGGCACTGGCGGGTCTGCGTTTGAATGGTAGTGCCTGCAAACGCCCCGGTCGCAGGGTCGGTGGGCGCGGTGCCCGACACGAACACCAAACCTGCGGCCTTGACCGCCTGGCTGTAAGTGGGCGGCGGCTTGGCTGCCCTCGGCGTGAACACGATTTGACGGGGCATGTCGGTTCCTTTGGATGACGAAGTGGTTCCCTGCGGTCAGCCACGTGACCTGATTTCAAGTCTGCAGATCGGCACGGGCCTCGCTCGCAGTGATGGGGGTGATCATGGCCTTCTCCTTTGAATCCAAAGCGTTCGTTAAAACGTACATCGTGTCATTGCGGCACGCGCTTCCCGGTCACCCACGGCCCCACCCTCACCCTCGTTTCAAAAACCCCTCAGGCGCCACCGTCACCATCAACCTCGCCTCCATCGCCGGATCCACCTGGAAGTCGGCATGCGACTTCAGCCACTCCCGCGTCGCCGTCTTCGGGTTGTTCCCCACGTCCCACGGCCGGTCGGCGAAGAACTTGGGCGGCATGTCGTCGACGAAGGTGTCGAACACGACGCAGTAGCTGCCCTTGGTGACCAGCGGGGCGTAGGCGTCGAGTTCGCCGAGCACGTGGTCGTGCGTGTGCATGGAATCGAGGAACACCATGACCTTCTGGTAACCCTTGGCCGCCTCGTGCACCTGCTTGACCACGTCGGCGCCGATGGACGATCCCTGGAACATCTGGATGCGGCTGGCCATGGGGTGGGCTTCGATGGCGGCGCGGTTGTGGTCGCGGATGTCGATGTCGATGCCGATGACCTTGCGCTTCGATTGCCGCGGGTCGATGGTGGTGCCGGCGTCGATGGCGTCGCACATGTCGAGCATGGCCAGCATCGACGCGCTCAGGATCAGCGAGCCGCCGTGGGCGATGCCGGTCTCGATGATGAGGTCGGGCCGCACGGTCCACACCAGTTCCTGAATGGCCACCATGTCCTGCGGGTACTGGATGATGGGGCGGCCGAGCCAGTCGTAGTTGTAGACGTATTTCTTGTGCATCGACTGCTGCAGCCACTGGCGCGACAGGTCCTTGAACTCGGTGTCCTGGGCATAGGCGGCCAGGCGTTCCTGGCGTTCGGCGGCAAATTGTTCCTGGGGGGTGGTCATGGCTTGCTCCTCGGTTTTGGCTTGGAATGAAATGGTGGTCAGGGCTGCTGCGCGACCTGCGCAGCCAGCCCCTGGGCCAGGGTCTGCGTGGGACGCCAGCCGGTGGCGAGCAGGCGGGTGTTGTCGCCCACCAGCATCGGCGGGTCGCCTGCGCGGCTCGATGCCAACGCCAGCACGGGCCTCGGGTCGGCGTCGCACAGGCGGGCCAAAGTGCGCACCACTTCCTCGATGGACGCGGGCTGGCCCGAGCAGATGTTGAAGCGGCCGTTGCAGTTCTGGGTCAGCAGGTGGACGAACGCTTCAGCGGCATCGGCCACCGGCAGCATGCCGCGGAACGCGCTGGTGTTGACGCCGAAGGCCGGCGCGCGGCCGCGGAACACCTCGATCAGCGAAGGCAGCATGCGCTTGGGCGCCTCGCCGGGACCGAACGGGTAGAACACGTGGCCCCAGGCGAGCGACACGCCTTGTGCCGCGCACAGCGCCGTGGCCAGGCGGCGCGTGGCGTCCTTGGCGGTGCCGTACAGGCCCTGCGGCTGCATGGGCGTGTGGTCTTCGCGCAGGTAGCCGTAAGACCAGTCGTATTCGGCGCAGGTGCCGGCGGCGAACGCGTGTTTGCCGCCGGTCTCGCCGAACGCCTGCAGCAGGCGCAGCGTGGCGTCGACCCAGCGCAGGTTCAGGGGCGACGCCCAGTATTGGCCGTACTCGGCGTACCACGCCAGGTGCAGCAGGTGCGTGGCGCCGGTTCGCTGCAGTAGCGGCGTGAAGTGGCGCGTCTCCAGAAGGTCGGCCTGCAGCAGTTCCAGGTCTTCGAAGCCTTGCGGCAGCCGGCGGCCGAGAACCGCCACGGTGGCACCGCGCAAACGCAGGCGCTGCAGCACATGCCGCCCGAGGTAGCCGCTCGCGCCAGTGACCAGAACTTTCACGGGAGGATCTCCAGCCTGGGCACGGCGGTGACGAAGCGGCCGCCCCATTCGCGGATGTAGCTCAACTGCGCCATCACCTCGCCCTTCAGGTTCCACGGCAGGATGAGCACATGGCTCGGCCGGTGTGCGCGCAGGTGCGCTTCGTCAACGATGGGGATGCGGCTGCCGGGCATGAACTTGCCCTGCTTGGCCGGGTTCTTGTCGACCACATAGGGCAGCAGGTGCGGCCGCACGCCGGCGAAGTTGCACAGCGTGTTGCCCTTGGCGGCGGCGCCATACGCGCCAACGCGGCCGCCCTCTTCCGCGGTTTTTATCAAAAAGGAGAGCAGCTCACGCACGATTCGCCTGGGCTGCAGGTCGAATTGACTATAAAAGTGGGTGGTCAGCATGCCGGCGGCGGCTTCGGCGTCCAGCAGCTGCCGCACGGCGGGCGTGACGGCCTGCCCGCCCGCGTCGGCGCGCTGGGCAAAAACCCGCAGGCTGCCGCCGTGGGTGGGCAGCTCCTGAACGTCGAACACCTTCAGGCCGTTGGCTTCGAAGATGCGCTGCACGGCGGTGAGCGACAGGTAGGAATAGTGCTCGTGGTAGGCCGTGTCGAACTGGCAGAACTGCACCATGCGCATCAGGTGCGGAAACTCGAACGTGGCCACGCCCTGCGGCTTGAGCAGCGCCGTGAAGCCGCCGACGAAATCATTGATGTCGGGCACATGGGCCAGCACGTTGTTGGCGGCCGTCAGGTCGGCGCTCTTGCCGGCGGCTGCAAGCTCCCGGCCCAGCGCCACGCCGAAGAAGCGCTCGTCGAT
>JAQGNA010000518.1 GCA_028292075.1 Rhodoferax sp.
CAGGCACCGCCGCAGTCGCAGCCAATCTTGTTGCTAGCCACGTTTTACCGCTTCCGCTGTTTCCGACGATGACTGCTTTCATCAGATTCTGTGCATAGAGGGAGCCTTTCCGAAATGGTTAATTGGACGGCTGTGTGAGCGTCTGCTATTGGCCGCTTTTGGCCGAGAGCAGAGATTGCAAACGTTCAATCCGAACGGCTAACACTTGATCTAGATGGGTCAACAGTCTGGCCATTCGCGAGCATCTCCACCAACCTGGCGATACGCCGGGCGCGTGTTTCCGGTTTAACCGCCGTCTGTACCCGCCAGAGCACGGCGTAACGGTTGGAAGCGTTCACCGTCGCAAAGAAGGCTTTTGCCTGTGGGCTCGCCTCGAGCGCGGCATGCAGATCGGGCGGCACGGTAGCGGTGGACGCGCCGTCGTAGGCCTGGCGCCAGCGGCCGTCGGCCTTCGCCGCGTCGACTTGGGCCTGCCCCGCCGGCTGCATGCGTCCTGCCTCGATCAGCGCCGCAACCTTGTCGACGTTGATCCTGGACCACATGCTGCGCGGGCGTCGCGGCGTGAAGCGCTGCAGGAAGTATCGGTCGTCCAGCCGCTTCTTGTGACCGTCAATCCACCCCCAGCAGAGGGCGATCTCGACAGCTTCGGCATACGTGACGCTGGTTTCGCCGGCGCCCTTCTTGGCGATCATCAGCCATAGCGAATCCACCGTGGCGTAGTGCCGCTCCAGCCAGGACTCGAACGACGTCGCCGAATTGAAAAGGGTCGCAGCAATGTCGGATTTCGTGTTGGGCAATGTCATCCCTTGATCAGATGGCTGGTGATCGTCCCTGGTAGCCAGGACGGCTGCAGGGAGACTACGCGATGTGGCCCCTTAGGGCCGAATCGGGGCATCGTAGCAGGCGGTTTTGGGCCCCAAGCAGTCATCCGCGCCATCTAGGACGTCCACAACCCATATCCTTGTTTGCCGGGGTGCTTCCCGCAGCCCAACAGCAGCGCCCGGCTGCCTTGCGGCCTAATGCAACGCTATATCAAGGAGAGTATTCATGCAGAAAAAAGCATTGGTGGTCGGCGTCAGTGGCGTGATCGGTCAGGCCTTGTCGGCGCATCTCATGGCCGAGGGGTGGACGGTGCACGGCCTGTCGCGTGGCAGGACCGAGGTGCCCGCTGGTTGCATCGGCATCACGGCCGATCTCACCGACGCGGCAGCGGTCGCGTCAGCCATCGGCGGGCTTGATGTGAAGCATGTATTTTTCAACGCCTGGGCGCGCCAGGCCAATGAAAAGGAAAACATACGCGTGAACGGCGCCATGGTCTCCAACGTGCTGGATGCCGTCGGCCCTTCGCTGCGCGGTGGCCATGCTGCGCTGGTGACGGGGCTCAAGCACTATCTTGGCCCCTTCGAGGCCTATGGAACTGGCGACGTGCCGCTCACCCCCTTCCGCGAAGACCAAGGGCGCCAGGCGGTCGACAACTTCTACTACGAGCAGGAAGACCGGCTCTTCGAGGCGGCGGCGCGGCATGGTTTCAGCTGGAGCGTGCACCGGCCGCACACCATCATCGGTTTCGCGGTGGGCAATGCAATGAACATGGGTGTGACGCTCGCCGTCTATGCCACCCTGTGCAAGGCTAGTGGCCAGCCCTTCATCTTTCCCGGCTCCCCGCAGCAGTGGGAAGGCCTGACCGACATGACCGACGCACGGCTGCTGGCCCGGCACCTGGCCTGGGCCGCCAGCAGCGAGCAGGCGAAGAACGAGGACTTCAACGTCGTCAACGGCGACGTGTTTCGCTGGCAATGGCTGTGGCCGCGGCTGGCCGAATACTTCGGCATTGAAGCCGCACCTTTCGACGGCGTGGTGCGCCCCTTGGCCGAGCGCATGGCCAGCGCCCCGGCGGAATGGAAGCTGATTGCCGAGCGTCATGCGTTGAAGGAGCCGAACGTCGAGAAGCTGGCGTCGTGGTGGCACACCGACGCCGACCTGGGCCGCCCCATGGAAGTGCTGGCCGACATGACCAAGAGCCGCAAGGCCGGCTTCCTGGACTACCAAAGCACGCCGGATTCGTTCTTCGAGTTGTTCGAGCGACTGAAGGCCGAGCGCATCATTCCGGCGTCATGAGCGCCGCTTGGAAGCCTTGCCGCCCCTCCAATTCCATGGCATAAGCTCCCCTGTCAATTTCTCAACAAGGTAACCCTCCATGTGTGATTCGAACGACCAGGACGAGCTCAAGAAATACACCCGCCGCGACTTCGGCACCTGGGCCGCTGCCGCGGGCCTGGCAACCGCGCTGCCTGGCGTGGCCAACGCAGTCGCCGTGTCCGAACGCGAAGTGACCATCACCACGCCGGACGGCATTTGCGATGCCTACTTCGTCGCGCCCACGTCCGGCCCCGCGCCCGGCGTGCTGGTCT
This sequence comes from Rhodoferax sp., assembly GCA_028292075.1. Next base: position 2,412 of record JAQGNA010000518.1, read on the forward strand.
GGCCCGACGTGTTCGGTCTGCGCCCGGCCTTCCGGCAGATGGGCCGGCGGCTGGCCGAATCGGGCTACAGCGTGCTGGTGGTGAACCCGTTCTACCGGCAGAAGAAGGCGCCGACCGCGGCACAGGGCGGGCAGACGCCGATCGCCGAAGTCATGCCGCTGATGCAGGCGCTGACGCCCACCATGCACTTCAGCGATGCCAAGAGCTTCGTGGCCTGGCTCGATGCGCAGTCCGAGGTGGACAAGGCGCGCAAGATGGGCACCACCGGGTACTGCATGGGCGGGCCGATCGCGGTGCGCACGGCATCGGCGGCGCCGGGCCGCATCGGGGCGGTGGGCAGCTTCCATGGCGCCGCCATGGTGACGGCCGCGCCCGAGAGCCCGCACCGCCTGGTGGGGCAGACGCAGGCGAGCTACCTGATCGCCATCGCCGAGAACGACGACGCCAAGGAACCCGAAGCCAAGAACGCCCTGCGCACCGCCTTCGAGAGCGCCAAGCTGCCGGCCGAGGTCGAGGTTTACCCGGCCGCCCACGGCTGGTGCCCGCCAGACAGCCGGGTCTACGATGCCACCCAGTCGGAACGCGCGTGGACGCGTCTGCTGGCCACGTTCAACAAGGCCTTGGTCTAAAGCGGCGAGAAGGGGTGAGAGAACCCGCCGGCGCGTGCCGCGGTTCTTTCACCCCTTCGTCTTTTCCGCGGTGGTTGACGCGGTGGAGATGTCGGCTGGCGCACAGCCTGCCGCGACGCCTACCGAGCCATTGTCCACGGGTGGTGACGTCCCTGGCGGCGTCTCGATGGTTCTGCCCTACTGCGGCGTCAGGCCCGCGGCCTTCACCAGCTCCGCGTGCAGCTTGATGTCGGACGCGATGATGCGCTGAAGTTCTTCCGGCGAGCTCGGAGCGACTTCGATGCCGTTCTCGCCCAGCTTGGCCTTCAGGTCGGCGTCCATGGCGGTGCGCACGGCGCGGTTCAGCTGGTCGATGATGGGCCGCGGGGTCTTGGCCGGGGCCAGCAGGCCGATCCAGGCCGACAGCGACATGTCTTCGACGCCGGCCTCGGCCATGGTCGGCGTGTTGGGCAGCATGGCCGCGCGCTGTGGGCTCATGAGGCCGAGCGCATGCAGCTTGCCGGCCTGGATGTGCGGCAGGGCTTCGGGCAGCACCGCGAACATGGCGTCCACCGTGCCGGCAAGGGTGTCGTTCACGGCCAGGGCGCCGCCCTTGTACGGTACATGGAGCAGCTTGGCCTTGGTGCGGGTTTCGAACATCAGCCCGCCCAGGTGCTGCGGGCTGCCGTCGCCCGACGACGCGAAGGTGATCTGGCCGGGTGCGGCCTTGGCGGCGGCCACGAAGGCGGCCAGCGTGGGGTACTTCTGCTTGTCCTTGACCACCAGCACCATGGGCTGGTTCACCAGCCGGGCCACGGGCGTGAAGTCGGCCTCGGGGTCGTAGGGCAGGGTCTTGAAGATGCTCTTGTTGGTGGTGAGGAAGGACGCCGGCGACACCGTGAGCGTGTAGCCGTCGGGTGCCGACTTGGCCACCGCCGGCATGCCGATCTGGCCGGACGCTCCGGCGCGGTTGTCGATGATGAAGGGCTGGTTCATCATGGCGCTGACCTTCTGGCCCACGGCGCGGGCGATCATGTCCACGCTGCCGCCGGCGGGCAGGCCGACGATGATCTTGACGGGGTGGTCCGGGTAGGTGCCCTGGGCGAGCAGGGCGCTGCTGAAACCCAGGAGGCCGATGGTGCAGGTGAGGCGCGTGGCAAGGTGGCGGATGTTCATTGTGGCGAGGTCTCGGTTGAAGGTCGGCGCATGGCGCCAGCGGAACTGAAAAGAACTTGAAACAACGATTTGCAAGTTTCATGCCGACAGCAAAGGCAGCGAGGCAGCGAAGTCAGCGCGGCATGACCGCTCTCCTTGCCCTCGCGCGAAAGGCATCCTAGCCCTGGGCAGCCGTTCGCCGCCCCCCGAAAACCCGCATGCGTGCCGCCGTCACCTGAGGGGCAGAAACACCTCGGTCACGGCCTCGTGCGCGGCCACCTCCGGAAAGAAGCTCAACCGTTGGCAGTACATCGGAAAGTCGCGCAAGGCCTCGCCGCTGGCGGGCAGCCATTCGCGGTACAGGTAAAGCGCGGCCGGCTCCGTGTTTTCGGTGTGGCCCACGACGCGCAGCACCACGCAACGCCCGCCCGGAATCTCGCCCGCCTCGATGCGCTCGCCATGCGATTCGATCGGCCGATCGGTGCCCACGCAGAGGTCGATGCGGTAGTCATCGGGTGATGCGGGCTGGCGTTCGGAGCGCCACACGTTGAAGGTCGGGTGGGTTCGGGGCGGCAGTCGGGCGGCTTGTCGCCAGGCGATAAAGCGCTGGATGCTGGCGCCCAGCAGGGCCGGGTCGCCGCGGTGCCCAAGGATGGCCACCGGCGTGGCGGCCACATGGCGGACGACCACGTCGTCTGGGGTGAAGGTTCTTTGCATCGGTTGGCTCCGGCAGGGACGAAAGGGGCGGAAGGGGCGAAAGGGACGATTGACAAGACTGTGCCGATGATCATGCGGCACCGATGACGGGCCGTTGAAGCGGGCCTGGACGCGGGATGGCAGCGCCGTCAATCCAGCCCCAGGAACGTG
>JAQGNA010000541.1 GCA_028292075.1 Rhodoferax sp.
TTTCACCTCGATACCGATATAGCGAAATGACCGTTGCAGCAACGTCCGGCCGGCCGATCGGCCCGGGTTCCCCGTCGCAGGACTTGCTCGCCGTCCGTGACGCGCCGGCCGAAGACGAGTTTGGAGACATTGCCCGGCTGATTGCCGAGCTCTGCGATGTGCCCATGGTCGTCATCGCCCGCAACGAAGGGCCACGCGATGTGGTTCTGGCCGCCGTGGGCCTGGACAGCCAGACGGAGGCCGCGGCGCTGCTTTCCCTGTTTCCGCGCCCGCCTGGTGGATCAGTGCGGAGTTCCTCGCTTGCGCTGCTCCGGCTGCCCGAAGGCGCTGTGGCGGGCATGCAGCCCCCTTTTGCTGCTTTTCCTGGTCTTCCTGGCCTTCCTGGCCTTCCCGGCCTTGCCGACCGCACGCCGGCCGTGTGCTTCGGCCTGGCCGCCCCGGTGGTGTCGATCGAGGGGGCGGTCGTCGGCCTGGTGGCGATTCTCGACACCCGTGCGCGGGCCCCCACCGAAAGCACCTTCGCGACCCTCCACCATGCCGCGCGCCAGGTCGATGCGGTGCTGGTCCAGCTGCGCCAGCGCCGGCTTCAGGGCGAGATGGAGGCCGAACGCCAGCGTGCCGCCAAGGCGCAACAGATGCGCGACGGGGTGCTGGCCCTGCTGCAGGACATCTCTTCCGCCGAGCTGGCACTGCCGGAGCTGATGGCGCTGATGGCGCGCCGCACCCTGGCTCTGATGAAGTCCTCCGGCGCCGAGGTGGACCTGCGCGAAGGGGACGAGCTGGTTTGCCTGGGCGCGGCCGGCCCGACCAGCCGGGGCGTGGGCTTCCGCATCGGCATGGGCAACCTGTCCGGCCAGGCGATGGAAAGCGCCAGCGTTCAATTCAGCGTGGACACCTTCGGCGATCCTCGGGTGCACCAGGCCATCGCCTTCGACCTTGGCGTTGGCTCCATGATCGTCGCGCCCCTGCTGGTGCGGCAGCAAGCCATCGGTGTGGTCCGGCTCAGCTACGACCGCGCCCATGCGTTCTCGGAGCTGGAAACGGCGAACCTGCAGATGCTCTGCACCGCCGTGGCCGGCTTCATCGAACGTGAGCGCATTGCCGAGCAGCAGCGCACCTCCGAACAAAAGTACCGCCGGTTGTTCCAGAGGAACCCGCATCCGCTGTGGGTGTACGAGCCGGTCAGCCTGCGCTTCCTGGCGGTGAACGATGCAGCGGTGCAACTGTTTGGCTACTCCGAAGCCGCGTACCAGCAGATGCAGCTGTCCGACTTCTGGTCGCCCGGAATCGACGCGGAGGCCGAGCTGCGCTTTGTGCGCGACGTGGCGCTCGACGCCCGGACCGAGGGCCTGCGGCGGCGGCTGTCTTGCAGTGACGGCCGCCTGGTCGACGTCGAAATTTCCGGCGAAGGCATCGACTTCGAAGGCCGCCAGGCCCGGCTGTTGATGGTGGTCGACATCTCGGCCCGCATCGAGGCCGAGCGCGAGATGCAGCGTTTCGCGCGCGCCCAGCGGATGTTGAGCGAGTGCAACGAGGCGCTTGTCAAGGCGGACAGCCGCCAGGGTTTTCTGGACCAGATCTGCCGCATTGCGGTGGACGTCGGTGGCTACCTCGTCGCCTGGGTGGCGTTTGCGCAGGACGATGCCCAGAAGTCCGTGAAGATGGTGTCGCTGGCCGGCGAGCTGTCGGCGCAGTTGCGCGACCTGCCGCTGTCGTGGGACGAGAACCTGCCCATCGGCCGGGGCACCGTGGGGCGCGCCATTCGCTCGGGCGAAGTGATCGTCATCCAGGACATTCATCAGCAGCCCGAACTGCAGCTGCTCACCGACGCGGTGCGCTCGACCAGGGCGCAGGGCCTCATCAGCCTGCCGCTGCGAGAGGCCGACCGGGTGACCGGCGTGCTGACGCTGTGCGCCCCGGACGCGCTGCGCTTGAGCGCCGATGAGCTCGGCCTCATGCGCGAACTGTCGAACGACCTGGCCTTTGGTATCGCCTACCTCGACTCGGCCGCGGAGCAGCAGCGGCTGCAGCAGTCCATCCGCGACCAGGCCTCGCTGCTCGACAAGGCGCAGGACGCCATTCTGGTTCGCGATCTGGACCACCGCATCAGCTACTGGAACCGCAGCTGCGAACGCATCTATGGCCATACCGCGGACGAGGCGCTCGGCGCGTCGAGCGTTGCGCTGCTGCACGGCGGCGACCCCTTGCCCATGGCCGCCGCGACCGCCCACGTGCTGGCCCGGGGCGACTGGACCGGCGAGATCACGCAGTTCCGCAAGGACGGCACGCCGATCACCGTGGAAGCCCGCTGGAACCTGGTGCGCAATGACGCCGGCCAACCGCGCTCGATCCTGGCCATCAACACCGACATCACGGCGCGCAAGCAAGCCGAGCTGGCCGTTCACCGCGCGCTTTTTTACGACCCCCTGACCGACCTGCCCAACCGACAGCGCTTCACCGCGCTGTTGCAGGAGGCGCTGGCGCAGGCGCAGGCGGTCGGCCAGTATGGCGCCGTGGTGTTCCTCAACCTCGACAACTTCCGCAC
>JAQGNA010000579.1 GCA_028292075.1 Rhodoferax sp.
CGCTACAGGACTCGACCCTGCATGCCCGGCCCCTGGGCAGCAGCAGCCTGCGCGTGCTGGCAAGCCCGGCTTACCTGAAGGCGAGGGGCAGTCCGAAAACGGTGGCCGACCTGGCCCGAGGCCACACGCTGCTGGGCTTTACCCAACCGGCGTCGCTGAACCACTGGCCCTTGCGGCAGGCGGACGGCGGCGGGCTGCCGGTCGCGCCTGAGTTGCTCGCCTCCAGCGGCGAAACCCTGCGCCAGCTGGCCGTGGCCGGTGCCGGCATCGTCTGCCTGGCCGACTTCATGACCCAGGCGGACCGGGCGGCGGGCAAGCTGGTGCAGGTGTTGCCGCGCGACACGCTGGACGTACGCCAGCCGGTGCACGCGGTGTATTACCGAAACACGCGGTTGTCGGCGCGGATTGCGTGTTTTCTGGATTTCATGAGCGCTCGTCTGCCGCAGGACAAGTTTTTCAAGAGCCAATGAGTTTTTGTTGGTTTGCGCACCGCACCGACCGCATCGAGCGGGATGCGGATGTCACGGCATCCCATGCGGGATCATCGCTGACGTACAATAATGCGTACAACAGGAGCTCCCATGGACGCCATCACCTACTCTTCTGCCCGCGCCAATCTGGCCCGGACGATGGACCGCGTTTGTGAAGACCACGAAGCGCTCATCATCACGCGCAGTGGCGAACAGGCGGTCGTGATGCTTTCGCTGGAGGACTACCAGGCACTGGAGGAAACCGCCTACCTTCTGCGCAATCCGACGAATGCAAAGCGCCTGCTGGCCGCGACCGCACAACTCGAAGCTGCCAAAGGGGTCGAGCGGAAGTTGATGGAATGAAGCTTGTTTTTGCGGACGAGGCATGGGAGGACTATCTCTACTGGCAGAAGCAAGACAAACGTTTGGTGGAGCGCATCAACAAGTTGATCGCCGAGGTCCAGCGCGAGCCATATGACGGCATCGGCAAGCCTGAGCCGCTCAAACATGCGCTGTCTGGCTTCTGGTCACGCCGCATCAACGACGAGCACCGCATGGTGTACAAAGTTGAAGCAGATGCGCTCCTGATTGCGCAACTCCGCTACCACTACTGACGCAAGAACCGCATGCGACAAGCTCAGGCCGAACGGTCAGAGGTTTCCAGGCCGGTGTTCAATATGACGAATCTTGCCCTGGCCATCAGGATACCTGGTCCAAGTGCTACTGATTAGATAGCAAACCGATGGCCTGACGCGCCACCACGCCGCCCAGCACCGCCATCACCACACCGACGCCGGCGTCGAGCCAGCGCCACGCTCCGGGGCGGGCCAGGGCCGGCGCTAAAAAGCGGGCGCCGAAGCCCAGTGCGCTGAACCAGGCCAGGCTCGCCAGGGCAGCTCCCGCTACGAAGAACCATTTCGCCGCGCCCGGCTGGGCCGCACCCACCGAGCCGATCAGCACCACCGTGTCGAGGTAGACGTGCGGGTTGAGCAAAGTGAATGCCGCCAGCTGGAGCATCACGGCCCGTAGCGGCATGCCCAGCCCGGGTGCATCGGCCGCGGCCAATGCATGGGGGCGCCAGGCGCGGCGCAGTGCCAACGCCGCGTAGCCGAACAGAAAGACCGCACCGCCCGCCGCCAGGCCGATGGCGAGCGCGGGGCTGTCGGCCAGCACCCGTGCCATTCCGGCCACGCCGGCCAGCACCAACAAGGTGTCGGCCGCAAAGCAGAACAGCACGACCGGCAACAGGTGCTCGCGCCGGAGTCCCTGGCGCAGCACGAAGGCGTTTTGTGCGCCGATTGCGACGATCAGGCCGAGGCAGAGGCCCATGCCCGTGCTGAAGGCGGAGAAGAAGGGCGAAGCAGAAAAGTTAGCGTTCATCTGGGCGAAGCATGAACCCGATGCCAGATTTAGCCCAGTTAAACTTTCTTCGTTGAATTAAGGAAATTTAAACATGCTCGACTATGTTTCCCTCGCGGCTGTGGCGCAGGTCGTGCGTGACGGCAGCTTTGAACGTGCCGCCCAGGCGCTGCATGTCACGCCGTCGGCCGTGTCGCAACGGGTCAAGCTGCTGGAGGAACGCCTCGGCATGTCGCTGATCGTGCGCGGGTCGCCCTGCACCGCTACCGACGCCGGCCATTGGCTGTGCCGGCACGTCGAGCAGGTCGGCATGCTTGAACGCGACCTGCACGCTGCTTTGCCGGCCCTCGACGCGGTGGACCCGGCCAGCGGCCGCGTCACGCTGCGCATCGCCGTCAACGCCGACAGCCTCGCCACCTGGTTCATCGACGCCGCCCAGGCCTTCAGCCACGCCGAGCCCGCGCTGCTCGATCTGAGCGCCGACGACCAGGACCACACCGCCGAATGGCTGCGCGAAGGCACGGTGCTGGCCGCCGTCAGCAGCTCGACCAAGCCGGTGCCGGGCTGCCACCTGGTGCCGCTCGGGCAGATGCGCTACGTGGCTTCTGCCAGCCCCGACTACGTGCGCCGGCATTTCCCCGATGGCGTGACGGCTGCCGCGCTGGCCAACGCACCCTGCCTGACGTTCAACCGCAAGGACCAGTTGCAAGCCACCTGGGCCCGCCAGGTCTGCGGCGAGGCGGTGGCCATGCCGCAGCACTGGCTGCCGTCGTCACAGGGTTTCGTGCAGGCCGCGCTGGCCGGCATGGGCTGGGGCATGAACCCGACGGGGATGGTGGCCGATCACCTGCGCTCCGGCGCGCTGGTGCGGCTGCGGGCCGAGTCGGACCTGCTGGTGCCGCTGGTCTGGCAACACGCGCGACTGCGGATTCCGATGTTGGACCGGTTGACGGCGGCGGTGGTGGCGGCGGCGAAGCTGGCGTTGGAGGATGGGTTGCCGGATGCTTCCTTGCGATGAGGTGGCAAACAGTGTGGGGGTGTGCGGTGCCGGGCGGGTGGGTGTAGGACGGCTATGCACGAGGTGCGTGACGATGACGCCCGAAGATGTTCCCTTGTCTGTTTGGCGTACCGATGTCGTAGATGCCATCGTCGAGCGTACGACTGGTATGGGCCTATAGCAGCCGGTGGGATTGACCTCTAAGTTGGCAATTTCAAGGTTTCCCATTGGTGCAGCAATTCAACCTGTCGGCGGAGTTGACCAGTCGTCATGGTTTGGGAGCCCCAAACCGGTACTCGTCCTGCGTACTCTCCTAGCAACCAGAACTGCCGCACCGCCACGAAGCGTGCGATGGCGGCAAGATCGGCCTCTGTGACCGCGCGTCTATCCCTGTAGGCGGAAATGTAATTTTTCCATTGCATCTCCACCTTACGGCTCACCTCACCGTC
>JAQGNA010000581.1 GCA_028292075.1 Rhodoferax sp.
TGCACCTGCATCACGAGGCGGCCATCGCCATTCACGGCGCCTCCGGTCAGGCGGGCTTCGACCCCCTTGGCCACCGGCAACGGTTCGCCGGTGATCAACGATTCATCCACCTGCGATTCGCCTTCGAGCACCCGGCCGTCGACCGGAATGCGCTCGCCCGGGCGCACCACCAGGCGGTCGCCCACCAGCACTTCGGCCACCGGCACATCCACCTCGCCCGAACGGCCCAGCAGGTGCGCCGTGGCCGGCCGCAGGGCCTGCAACGCCCTGATGGCCGTCGTGGCCTGCCGCTTGGCCCGCGCTTCCAGCCATTTGCCCAGCAGCACCAGGGTGATGACCACCGCTGACGCCTCGAAGTACACATGCGGCATGGTGCCGGGCGCGGCGGTCAACCAAAGCCAGACCGAAAGCCCCCAGCCAGCGGAGGTGCCGATTGCGACCAGCAAGTCCATGTTGCCGGCGCGAGCCCTTACTGCGTGCCAGCCGGCCCGGTAGAACCGTGCGCCAAGGACGAACTGAACCGGCGTGGCCAGCAGGAACTGCGCCCACACCGGCAGCATGGCAGCGCCATGGTGGCTGAACAAGCCGGCCAGCATGGGCAGCAGCAACGGTAACGATAGCGCCAGGCCGACGGCTACCGGTGCAAAACCGGCCCAAGGCGAGGCCTGTCGAGCGGCCTCCAGATGTTGGGCCTCTTCGACGGTGCGGGGTACATAGCCGGCATCACGCACCGCACGGCGCAGGCGCGCCTCCATGGCTTCGTCGCCGGCGTACACGACCCGCGCCGATTCGGTTGCCAGGTTGACGCTTGCGCTTTGCACGCCGGGCACTTTGGACAACGCTCGTTCCACCCGTGCCACGCAGGAAGCACAGGTCATGTCGCCGATACCGAGATCGATTGAATTTGCCATGGTCCAAGGCTAAACCCTTCCATGAGGGAAAGGTCAAGCCGTCCCCACGGCATCCCAATCGTCTTGCAGCTACGACAGGGCTTGTCACTGCCGCTATCAAAGAGGAGCGAGGCGAAAAATTTTCGACGGAGCGCCCGTTTGCCTTGTTCGGCTTGTCTTCTCTTCTAATGTTTCTATATCTCAATAGTAGTAGTAGTAAGGGTCGCCCTCTCCTGTGGGCAAGCGCTTTTTCCTTAATTTAATCAACGGCTTGCGTCACCTCTGCGGCTGTGCGCCAGTCCGCTTCGCAACTGCTCCCCAAATATGAACAACTTTGCCAATCGCGTTCCGCCTGTGGATAACCATGGCGTTGTGCCAGAACTATCCACAGCGTTATGAGCCGGGCGCGGAAGGCTTGACCTTCCTACGGTGTCAAGGTGCAAGATTCAGGTTTGGAAAAGGGGGAATCAGCCATGGAACATCAATTTCAGGTGCAAGGCATGACCTGCGGACACTGCGAACGTGCGGTCACGCAGGCCGTGCAACACATCGACCCGGTTGCGACGGTGACGATCGACCGGGCCAGCGGCGCGGTGGCGGTTTCATCCGAAAAGCCAAGGGCCGTGCTGGCCGAGGCAATCACCGAAGAGGGGTATGCGGTTGCAGTCTGAAGCCTCCACCCTGCCTGCCGGGCCGATGACCATCGGCATGGCGGCCCAGGCCAGCGGCATCTCGGCCAAGATGCTCCGGCATTACGAATCGCTGGGTCTGTTGCCGCCCGTGGCGCGCACCGACAGCGGTTACCGGCTGTACCGGCCGGAGGACGTCAACACGTTGCGGTTCATTCGCCGTGCGCGCGACCTCGGTTTCTCGATGGCGGAAATTGGCGAACTGGTGAGTTTGTGGCAAGACCGTGGCCGCGCCAGCGCGCAGGTCAAGCTGATCGCCCAGCGCCATGTGGACGACCTGAACCAACGCATCGCCGGCATGCAGGACATGCAGCGCAGCCTGCAGCGGCTGCTGCGTGACTGCCATGGCGACAGTCGCCCCGAGTGCCCGATCCTCGATGGCCTGGCCGGCCAATCGCCGCCACTGGCCGAGCAAGGGCGGGCGTCGGGCGAAGAAGAACGGCTTAAGTCAGCAACGTCGCCTTGAGGCTGATCTCGGGCACGCTCTTGAGCGCCTTCGACAGCGGACAGTCGCGCTTGGCAGCGGCGGCGATTTCCTGAAATTTCGCCTCGTCGAGGTTGGGCACCCGTGCCTCCAGCGTCAGGCTGATCTTGCTGATGGCAAAGCCCTCGCCTTCCTTGTCGAGTTGCACCTGTGCAGTGGTGTTGACCTCGTCCGTGCCGAAGCCGGCCTTGTCGCAGGCGAAGGAAAACGCCATGGTGAAGCAGGCCGCATGCGCCGCGCCCAGCAATTCCTCGGGGTTGGTGCCTTTTCGGTCGTCCTCGAAGCGGCTGCCGAAACCATATGGGTAGGAGCGGATGGCTTCGGTTTCCGTGCTGATCTGGCCCTGGCCGGTCTTGCCCCGTCCTTCCCAATGCACGTTGGCGGTCTTGATGATCATGGTGTTCTCCTGAGGTGGTTGGACAACCCGCAAGTGTCCGGCCGCAGCGCCTGCCGGACCGTCGGACGCCATCCCCAGCCCAACCCGGCGCGGGCCTACACCCGGCCGCTGGCCGGCTGGCTCTAATGCAAGCATCATCCCGAAGGACCGCACCCATGCTCGAAAAACTGCCCGAGGCCCTTGGCCACCTGCTACGCGACCAGCGCGCCGGCCTGGACGCCGTGGTGTTCAACCGCATCGGCCTGCGCGCCGGCGCCGGCACGCTCACGGTGCAAAGCCTGGCTTTCCAGGAC
>JAQGNA010000600.1 GCA_028292075.1 Rhodoferax sp.
CTGACCTTCGACACCGGCCACATGGCCGTCGCGCCGCTGATTGCCGAGGTGCTGAACCGGCAGCAGGTCAAGGTTACCTTCTTCGCCGCCAACGAACGCACGCAGACCGGCGACGGCAGCCTGGGCAACGCCTGGGCGCCCTGGTGGAAGGCGCGCGCAGCCGAGGGCCATGCCTTCGCCTCGCACACATTCGACCACGTCTATTGGCGTGGCGACGTGGCGGCCAAGGGCGCTCAGGCGGGCGACGCCGTGCGCTTTCGCATGCGGCCGTCGGCCGGTCCGGACGAGGGCCGTGAGCAGGTCTGGACGGCAGCCCAATATTGCGAAGAGATCGACCGATCGCAGAAACGCCTGCAGGCCATCACCGGCCAGGCGCCCTTGCCGCTGTTCCGGGCGCCGGGCGGCAAGACCTCGCCCCAGCTGCTTTCGGCGGCCCGTGCCTGCGGCTATGCCCATGTGGGCTGGGCCCCGGCAGGCTTTCTGGGCGATGAGCTGCCCAGCGAGGCCTACCCCAACCAGGCCCTGCTGGACAAGGCGCTGAAGAACATCCGCAGCGGCGACATCCTGGTGGCCCACCTGGGCATCTGGTCGCGCAAGGACCCGTGGGCCCCCGCGGTGCTCGAGCCGCTCATCGAAGGGCTGAAGGCCAGGGGCTTTTGCTTCGAAACCCTTCGCGCGCATCCGGATTACGCCGAGTGGATTGCCGCCAAGCGAAAATAGCCGGATGGACATGTTGACGGATTGGTTCTCGATGGCGCAGCAATGGCTGTTCGAGACGGTGGTGCAGCCACTGGTCTTTGCCCTGGGCTTTGGTGGCTGGACGGAAGATGCCTTCGACGCCACCCGCTGGCTTCTGGTCGGCCTGATCCAGGTGGTGGTGCTGCTGGCGGTGATCGGGCCCCTGCAGCGCTGGCGCCCCGTGGAGCCGGTGACCGACCGGCCTGCGGTGCGCGAAGACATTCTCTACACGCTGATTCACCGCCTCGGCGCCTTCCGGCTGCTGCTGTTCTTCACGCTGGAGCCGGTGATGGACGACCTCTTCGGCTGGTTGCGCGTGGCCGGCTTGTCCACGTTCCAGCTGGACGAGATCTGGCCAGGCGTGACCGATCTGCCCTGGGCCAGCTTCCTGCTCTACCTGATGCTGTTCGACCTGGTCGACTACTGGATTCACCGCGGCCAGCACCAGATCGAATGGTGGTGGCGCCTGCATGCGCTGCACCACTCGCAGCGCCAGATGACCATGTGGAGCGACAACCGCAACCACCTGCTCGACGACATGCTGCGCGACGTCATCATCGTTGTGGTGGCGCAGCTGGTGGGCGTGGCGCCAGGGCAGTTCGTTGCGCTCGTGGCGATCGCCCAGCTCAGCGAAAACCTGCACCATGCCAACCTGCGCATCTGGTTCGGCCGGATCGGCGAGCGGCTGTGGGTCAGCCCGCGCTTTCACCGGCTGCACCACAGCATCGGGCTCGGGCACGAGTCCGATGGCGCCAACACCATCGGCGGGCGCAATTTCGCCGTGCTGCTGCCGCTCTGGGACATCCTCTTCCGCACCGGCAACTTCGAATGGCGGTTCGATCCCACCGGCATCCGCGACCAGGTCGAACCGGGGCCGCACGGCCTGCGCGATTACGGCCGTGGTTTCTGGGCCCAGCAGTGGCTCGGCCTGAAGCGGCTGGCCGGGCGCGCCTGAGCGTCCGTTGATGCCCGCCCGGCCCGGGGGCCTTCGATCCCCGGGTTATGCTCAAGGCATGCGTTTGTTGCTCGATTCGTTCTGGCGTGCGGTGGCCTATTGCGTGCACCCCAGGGTCATCGCACTGTCGTTCCTGCCGCTTGCGATCATGGTCGCGCTGTCTTTGGGCGTCGGTTATTTCTTCTGGGAGCCGGCACTCGACACCGTGCGCGGCATGCTGGATGCCTCGGAGTGGATCACCCGGCTGTGGTCGTGGCTCGAAGGCATGGGCGTGGGCAACCTCAAGATCGCACTGGCACCGCTCATCGTGATCTTCGTCGTCACGCCGTTCATCGTGGTGGTGGCGCTGCTGGCGGTCGCCATGATGATGACCCCGGCCATGGTCTCGCTGGTGTCCGAGCGCCGCTTCCCGTTGCTCGAAAAGAAGCGGGGTGGCTCCTTCTGGATCAGTCTGGCCTGGTCTTTGGGCTCCACCCTGCTGGCGCTGGTCGCGCTGGTCATCTCCATTCCGCTCTGGCTGGTGCCGCCACTGATTCTGGTGCTGCCGCCGTTGATCTGGGGCTGGCTGACCTACCGCGTCATGGCCTTCGACGTGCTGGCGCTGCATGCCAGCAAGGCGGAGCGGCAGACCCTGTTTCGCCAGCACCGCACCACCTTGTTGCTGATCGGCGTGTTGAGCGGTTACCTCGGCGCAGCGCCGAGCCTGGTGTGGGTGTCCGGTGCGCTGTTCGCCGCCGCCTTCGTCGTGCTGGTGCCGCTGGCCATCTGGATCTACACGCTGGTGTTCGCGTTCTCGTCGCTGTGGTTCGCCCACTACGCGCTGTCGGCGCTGCAGGCCTTGCGGGCCGAGGCTGCGCCGGTGGCCGGGCCACCTCCACCCCCGGGCATCGATTCCTTCATTCCGGTCTCCACCCCACCGCAGGCACGTCTCCATGAACCAGGCAACGTCCACCTCCCTCCGTCCCGAAGAAGCGCCGGCCGACACCAAGTTCGGCCTCATCATCGTCGGCGATGAAATCCTCTCCGGCAAGCGCGCCGACAAGCACCTGCCCAAGTTCATCGAGCTTCTGGGCGAACGCGGCCTGCAGCTGGCCTACGCCGAATACGTGGGCGACGACCCCGACCGCATCACAGACACCCTGCGGCGGGCCTTCGCGTCCGGCGACGTGGTGTTCTCCA
>JAQGNA010000614.1 GCA_028292075.1 Rhodoferax sp.
TCTTGCATGACCACCGCGTCGGCACCCTCGGGCACTGGCGCACCGGTGAAGATGCGGGCCACGCTGCCCGGGGCAAGCACCATGCCGGATGCGCCCGCAGCGATGCGCTGGGACACCGGAAGCACGGTGCCTTCGGCCGGCACGTCGGCGCAGCGCACGGCGTAGCCGTCCATGGCGCTGTTGTCCATCGGCGGCACCTGCAAGCCGGAGACCACGTCCCGGGCGAGCACGCGGCCGTCCGCGTCGAAGGTTGAGACGCTCTCGGTTCCGGACAGCGGAGTGGCCTGGGCCAGCAGCTCGGCCAGGGCGTCGTCGAGCGATTTCAGCGGCTTGGGGATGGGCCTGGCGGTGGGCGCGACAGCAGGCGAAGTGATTGGCGAATTGGCGTTCATGGCAGCCTCAGCAAACGGTATTCGAACAAGTCGGGGTTGGCGATCAGCCAGTCGGCGATGGCCTCTGCATCATCGATGTCGAGCACCACGGGAAGCTTGGCCCCCGGGAGCTTTGCCCCGGGCAATTGTTCTGGCGCGTCGGTGGCAACGGCGACAACGTGGTCGTCCTCAGGATAACGCGCCGGCTGACCGGCCGCAGCGCGCCACACTTCCACCTTGTGAAGGTCGCTGAACTTGAAGCCCTCGACCAGCACCCAGTCGATCGACGGGTCAAGCTCGGCGATGAGCTGGTGCACCGACAGCGGCGTGGGCGCCTCGAACTCGCGCATCAGTGCCAAGCGGCGGTCGGACGCGATCAGCACCTCGTAGGCGCCCGCCTCACGGTGGCGGTAGCTGTCCTTGCCGGGGTGGTCGATGTCGAAGCGGTGGTGGGCATGCTTGACCACCGAGACCCGAAGCCCGTGCCGCTTGAGCGCGGGAATCAGGCGCTCGAGCAACGTGGTCTTGCCTGCGCCGGAGTAGCCGGCAAAACCGACCACCTTCATGCCGCGCGCCTTGCAGGCCCAGGGCGCTCCGAATGGCAGTCACACATCATCTGGACAGCTTAGCGCGCAGCCGCCATGAATGCCAGTGCGTGCCTTGAAGCGCCGGGGGAAGCAAGGACAAGACAGGCCAACGACCATGCCAACAACAATGCCAACATGAGCGCCAACCGAAACACCCCTGAACCGCCACAGGCTTCAGCCGCCCAGCCCATCGGCGCAATGGGCCACGATGAAGGCCTTGACGTCTTCCGGGTCGGGCTTGAGCTCGACCACCCGGCGCGGCAGGTCCTCGATGCCGACGAACTTCGCCGGCCGCTCGGGCTCGCGGCCCAGGGCCTCTTGCACGGTGGCGGCGAACTTGATGGGAAGCGCCGTCTCCAGCACGATCATCGGAACGCCCGGCTTTCTGAACGCTGCGGCCACCTTCACGCCGTCGGCAGTGTGGGTGTCGATCATCACGCCGTGGCGGTCGTAGGTGTCCTTGATGGTGGCCAGGCGGTCGGCATGCGTGCTCTTGCCGCTGACGAAGCCGTAGCGGGTAGAGGCTTCGAGGAAAGCCGAGTCGTTGCCGAGGTCGAACCGGCCCTGGCTGGACAGTTGCGCGCCGAAGAGCTCGCGCGTGCGTGGGCCGTCGCGGCCGAGCAGGTCGAACACGAAGCGCTCGAAATTCGAGGCCTTTGAGATGTCCATCGACGGGCTGGACGTCTCGTGCGTGTCGGCACTGGCGCGCACACGGTAGGTGCCGGTACGGAAGAACTCGTCCAGCACATCGTTTTCGTTGGTGGCGACCACCAGCTGGTCGATCGGCAGGCCCATCATGCGGGCCACGTGGCCAGCGCAGACATTGCCGAAGTTGCCGCTCGGCACGGTAAAACTCACCTTCTGGGCATTGGCGTCCGTGGCCTGCAAATAACCGGCGAAGTAGTACACGACCTGCGCCAGCAGCCGCGCCCAGTTGATCGAGTTGACGGTGCCGATCTTGTACTTGCGTTTGAACGGGAGGTCGCTCGACACCGCCTTGACGATGTCCTGGCAGTCGTCGAACACGCCCTTGATCGCAATGTTGAAGATGTTCGCGTCCATCAGGCTGAACATCTGTGCCTGCTGGAACGGGCTCATGCGGCCCAGCGGCGACGTCATGAAGACGCGCACGCCCTTCTTGCCGCGCATGGCGTATTCGGCGGCGCTGCCCGTGTCGCCGCTGGTGGCGCCGAGGATGTTGAGCGTCTCGCCGCGACGGGCCAGCTCGTATTCGAACAGGTTGCCGAGCAATTGCATGGCCATGTCCTTGAACGCCAGCGTCGGACCGTTGGACAAGGCCTCGAGCCATAGCCCTTCCTCGAGGTGGCGCAGGGGAACGATCTCGCCGGTGCCGAACACTTCGGCGGTGTAGGTCTTCTGGCACAGGGCGCGCAGATCGTCGGCCGGAATGTCGTCGATGTAGAGCGACAAGATTTCGAACGCAAGGTCGGCATAGCCCTGGTCCCGGTAGACCTTGCGCCAGCGGGTCAGCATGGCGTCATTGACCTGCGGGTAGCTGTCGGGCAGGTAAAGGCCGCCATCGGGCGCCAGGCCCTCGAGCAAGATTTCGCAAAACTTTCGCGGCGTGCTGTCGCCGCGGGTGGAGAGGTAGTTCATCAGGCCAGTTCCTCCTAGCGGATGCGCGTGATGGGCGCGAGCACGGTGGGCAACGCCTGCATCTGGGCAATGGCGGCGTCCATCTTGGCTTCGACGCAGTCGTGGGTCAGGATGATGACGTCGGTCTGGGTGGAACCTTCGCCGCCCACCTCGTCGGCCTCGCGTTGCAGCACGGCGTCGATGCTGATGTCCGCGCTCGCCAGCAGGCCGGTCACCTTGGCCAGCACGCCGGCCTCGTCGGCCACGCGGAGGCGAAGGTAGTAGCTGGTGACGATCTCGCTCATCGGCAGCACCTGCAGGTCGCTCATGGCGTCGGGCTGGAAGGCCAGGTGCGGCACGCGCTGCAGCGGGTCGGCGGTGTGCAGGCGAGTGATGTCGACCAGGTCGGCGATCACCGCGCTGGCGGTGGGCTCGCTGCCCGCGCCCTTGCCGTAATAGAGCGTGGTGCCCACGGCGTCGCCCTGCACCATGACGGCGTTCATCGCGCCTTCCACATTGGCAATCAGGCGCTTGGCCGGCACCAGGCTCGGATGCACGCGCAGCTCCACGCCCTTGGCCGTGCGCTTGGTGATGCCCAGCAGCTTGATGCGGTAGCCCAGCTGCTCGGCGTACTTGATGTCGGCGGCGCCGAGCTTGGTGATGCCTTCGACATAGGCCTTGTCGAACTGCACCGGAATGCCGAACGCGATGGCCGACATGATGGTCGCCTTGTGCGCGGCGTCCACGCCTTCGATGTCGAAGGTCGGGTCGGCTTCGG
>JAQGNA010000621.1 GCA_028292075.1 Rhodoferax sp.
GGCTACACCATCGCGGTGGACGGCGGCTGGCTGGCGCGCTAGGCGCCCGCACCCCCCACCACCGCCACTGCCAACGCCACATACCGCCGCCGCCGGCTTCCAGCCGCAGCGCCGACACCTCCGCTTCGTCGGAACACCGAACAGCAGGCGCCCCAAGGCGCCGCAGAGACAACCCGGCCGCGCCTCTGCGCGAGCGGGTCATCCATCGCCGGGCCCCACGCCTGTTTCACCCGGAGTTCCCTCGCATGTACGAGAACAAGAAGATCGGCTTTCTGTTCGTGCTTCCCTTTTTCCTGGGGGTGCTCGGCTTCAAGCTATTTCCGTTTGTCATGAGCCTGGCACTGAGCTTTACGCAGTACGACATCGTCAACCCGCCGGAATTCATCGGCCTCGAAAACTACAAGGAGCTGGCGGTCGACCCGCTGTTCGGCAAGTCGCTCAGCGTGACGCTGGCCTTTGTGGCCCTCACCGTGCCGCTGCGGCTGGCCTTCGCGCTGTTCATCGCGCACGTGCTGAACTTCAAGCTGCGCGGCATCGATTTCTTCCGCTCGGCCTACTACCTGCCGTCGATCCTCGGCGGCTCGATCGCGGTGTCGGTGCTGTGGCGGTTCATCTTCTCGCAGAACGGCCTGGTCAACATGGCGCTGGCGCGGATCGGCATCGACCCGATCCCCTGGCTGGCCGACGAGCACTATGCGATGTGGACGATCGTGCTGCTGAACGTGTGGCAGTTCGGTTCCGCCATGGTGATCTTCCTGGCGGCGTTGCAGAACGTGCCGACCTCGCTCTACGAAGCGGCCGAGATCGACGGTGCCTCCAAGTGGCAGCAGTTCCTGCGCATCACCATTCCGCTGATCACGCCGGTGATCTTCTTCAACCTGATCATGCAGACGGTGAACGCCTTCCAGGAGTTCAACGGCCCGTACATGGTCACCGAAGGCGGACCGCTGCATTCGACCTACCTGCTGTCGCTCTACATCTACGACCAGAGCTTCCGCTTCTTCAACCTCGGCTATGGCAGCGCGCTGTCGTGGGTGATGTTCGCCATGGTCGTCTCGCTGAGCGCCATCTCCTTCTGGAGCTCGAAGTACTGGGTTTTCTACGCCGGTGAAAAGGACGCGAAATGAGCACGGTCATGAATTCCGCCACCATGGCGTCCGACAGCGAAGCGCAGCAAACGATGAAGCGTGAGCGCATCAATGCGGCGGTGCGCTATGTGCTGCTCGGCGCGGTGTGCCTGCTGATGCTGTACCCGATGCTGTGGCTGGTCGGCGCGTCGTTCAAGTCGAACACCGAGATCTTCACCGAGATCGGCTTCTGGCCTTCGAAGTTCGACCTCGGCGCCTATGCCAAGGGCTGGAAGACGACTTCCGAATACACCTTCGCCACCTACTTCCTGAACTCGTTCGCCATCGTGATTCCGCGGATCATCGTCACCGTGATCTCGTGTGTGCTGGTGGCCTATGCGTTCGCGCGCTTCGAGTTCCACGGCAAGAAGATCCTGTTCGGCATCATGGTCGGCACGATGATGCTGCCCACCATCATCCTGCGCCTGCCGCAGTACCTGATGTTCAAGGAGCTCGGCTGGCTCGATGGCTACCTGCCGCTGATCGTGCCGTCGGCCTTTGCCACTGACACGTTCTTCGTGTTCCTGCTGGTGCAGTTTCTGCGCGGGATTCCACGCGACATGGAGGAGGCCGCCCAGATCGACGGCTGCAACCCGCTGCAACTGCTCTGGTACATCATCGTGCCGCTGCTCAAGCCGGCCATCATTTCCGTGGTCGTCTTCCAGTTCATCTGGACGATGAACGACTTCATGGGGCCGCTCATCTACCTGTCGTCGGTGGAGAAGTACCCCGTCTCGCTGGCACTGAAGATGAGCATCGGCGCCACCGAGGAGGTCGAGTGGGCCAGCGTCATCGCCATCTCCGTGGTCGCCCTCGTGCCGTCCATCGCCGTGTTCTTTCTGGCCCAGCGCCACTTCATCGAAGGTGCCTCTTCCAGCGGCATCAAGGGTTAACCGGAGACCACAAAATGGCCCAACTCAGCCTCAAGAAAATCGAAAAAACCTACCCCAACGGATTCAAGGCGGTGCATGGCATCGACCTCGACATCCGGGACGGCGAGTTCATGGTGTTCGTCGGCCCGTCCGGCTGCGCCAAGAGCACGGTGCTGCGCATGATTGCCGGCCTCGAAACCATCAGCGGTGGTGAACTGCACATTGGCAGCAAGGTGGTGAACAACCTGGCGCCCAAGCAGCGCGGCATCGCCATGGTGTTCCAGAACTACGCGCTGTACCCGCACATGAAGGTCTATGACAACCTGGCTTTCGGCCTCCGGCTGTCCGGCCTGAAGAAGGTGGAGGTCGATGGGCGGGTGCAGGAGGCGGCCCGCCTGCTCGAACTCGAGAAGCTGCTGGACCGCTACCCCAAGCAACTCTCCGGCGGACAGGCCCAGCGCGTGGCCGTGGGCCGCGCGATCGTCAAGAAGCCCGAGGTGTTTTTGTTCGACGAACCCCTGTCCAACCTCGACGCCAAGCTGCGCGCTTCGATGCGGGTGCGCATCACCGAACTGCACAGCACGCTGCGCGACAAGGGACACCCGTCGACCGTGGTCTACGTCACGCACGACCAGACCGAAGCCATGACGATGGGCGAGCGCATCTGCGTGCTGAAGGAAGGCACCATCCAGCAGGTCGACACGCCGACGGCGCTGTACGAGCGCCCCGCCAACGCTTTCGTTGCCGGCTTCATCGGTTCGCCGGAGATGAACCTGCGCGATGCCATCGTCGCCCGGCAGGGTGCCGGCGTGGCGCTGATCGTCGGCGGCGCGACGCTGCCGGTGCCCGAGTCCAAGTGGTCCAAGCTGCTGCCGCATCTCGGCAAGAAGGTGACGCTCGGCATCCGGCCCGAGCAGATCACCTCGGGCATGCAGAAAGACGTGCCGGTGACACCGGTGCAAGGCACGCTGCGCCTGGTCGAGAACATGGGAAGCGAGGTGTTCGTTCACCTCGACATCGGCGGTGTGCCGTTCACCAGCCGCGTGCCCGCCGATCAGCTCTGCGGCGTCGAGTCCAAGGTGCGCGGCGACACCCATGCCTTTGGCTTCCAGATGGGCCTGTGCCACGCCTTCGACACCACGAGCGGCGCCAACCTGCTGCTCTGAGCGCCTGCGCCATCCGACGCGCGTCCCACCGATCACCGACCCCAAGGAGACCCCATGAAAAGAAGAGACGGCCTGCTGGCCACGGCCGCAATGGCCCTTTCCGCATTGACCCCGACCCTGGCGCGCGCCGACGATCCAACCACCACGCTGCGCTTTTCCTGGTGGGGCGGCGGCAACCGCCATGACGCCACGCTGAAGGCCATCGCCGCGTTCGAGGCGAAGAACCCGGGCGTGAAGATCAAGGCGGAGTACATGGGGTTCCAGGGTTACCTGGAGCGCCTTTCGACGCAGATCGCCGGCGGCTCCGAGCCCGATGTCATGCAGGTCAACTGGGCCTGGGTCTCGCAGTTCTCCAAGACCGGCGAGGGCTTTCTGGACCTGGGCAAGTACAAGCCGCTGATCGCGCTGAACCAGTTCGCCGACAACGACATCCGCACCGGCACCATCAACGGCAAGCTGAACGCGTTGCCGGTTTCCTACACGGCCCGCGTCTTCGTGTGGAACCGCCCGGCCTACCAGCGTGCCGGCCTGGCCATGCCGGCGACCTGGGACGACCTCTTCGCGGCCGGTCCGGTGTTCCAGAAGAAGCTGGGCGACAAGGGCTATGCGATCGACATCGATCCCTACGACACCCTGCTGCTGGCCCACACCTACGTGTACCAGAAGTACGGCACGCCGTACCTGAACCCGAGTGCGCCCACGGTGGCCATGAGCGAGGCGGCTTTGCTGGAGTGGGTACAGATCTACAAGCGGTTGTCGAGCAACCACGTTGGCGTGCCGCTGCCGGTACGCACCGGCCTGGGCGGCGCCGAAAAGCCCACCGAGCAGCAGCAGGACTGGGTGGTGGGCAATTGGGCCGGCAACTACACATGGGATTCCGTGCTGGGGCTCCGGGCCAGCACGCTCGACAAGGACCAGAAGCTCGACATCGGTGAATTCCTCACCTTGCCGGGCGCCAAGAACAGCGGCATCTTCGGCCGGCCGTCGTTGATGTTTGCGGGTGGACGCAAGACGAAGCATCCGGAAATGGTGGCGAAGTTCATGAGCTTCATGACGACCGACCCGGAGGCCGGGACGATCCTCGGGCTGTCGCGCGGCGTGCCGTCGTCGGACAGCCAGTTCCGCGCGCTGATCAAGTCGAACGTACTGCAGGGCATCGAGCTCAAGGCGCACCTGCAGATCAAGGCGCAAAAGGACGCGGGCCACATCCAGCTGCCGTCGCCGCTGTTTGAACACGCGCGCTTCCAGAAGTTTGTGCGCGAGGTGTTCGAGTCGGTGGCCTATGCCAAGGTCACCGACCAGGAGGCCGCGCGGCGCCTGATGGAGGAGGGCAACAGCCTGCTCAAGCGCATCAAGTGACCAGGGCGGTCGGCCGGCGCCGACCGCATTTTTCGCCACAGCCCACATCACAAAACCGATCCCACCGCCAGCATGAGCAAGCACACCGTTCGACAATTCAAGTTCGAGACCACCAGCGACCGCGACACCGGTGCCCGGGTCACCAGGCTCACTCCGGCCGACGTCACCTGCCATCGCACCTATTTCTACCAGAAGTGTTTTACCAACGACGGCAGCAAGCTGCTGTTCGGCGGCCAGTTCGGCCCGCATTGGAACTACCACCTCCTCGACCTCACATCCCAGACGGCCCTTCAACTGACCGACCAGGCCGATGAAAACACCTTCGGCGGCTTTCTGAGCCCGGACGACAGGTTCCTCTACTTCGTGCGGGCCGAGCGGCAACTCGTCCGGCTGTCGCTCGACACGCTGGCGGAGGAAGTGGTCTACACCGTTCCGTCCGACTGGGTCGGCTATGGCACCTGGGTGGCCAATTCCAACTGCACCAAGATGGTCGGCATCGAGGTCGCGGCCGCCGACTGGTTCCCGCTGACCGACTGGCAGAAGTTCCGGGAGATGTTCCATTCGAACCCGCGTTGCCGCCTGATCCGCATCGACCTGAAGACCGGTGCCCGCGACACAGTGCACGAGAACACGCTTTGGCTGGGCCATCCGCAATACCGGCCGTTCGACGACAACACCGTGGCGTTCTGCCATGAAGGCAACCACGACCTGGTGGACGCGCGCATGTGGTTCGTCGACGAGGACGGCGGCAACGTGCGTTGCGCCAAGGCGCACCTCGAAGGCGAAAGCTGCACCCATGAA
>JAQGNA010000627.1 GCA_028292075.1 Rhodoferax sp.
CGATCCCTCGGACTGGTTGAACCCCAGATGCAGCCAGCCACGCAGAAAATTGCCCGACTGCGACACGCCCCTGCCGATGCTGTGCGTCACCTGCCGCGCGACCGGGTTCGGCGTGCCGCCGTCATCGGCCTGCGCTGTCTTGAAGAACTGGCCCACGTCGCGCCATGCGGCGAATCCAATGCCAAGCACATACGGGTCGGCCGCCTTGAAGACGACCTGGTAGAGCCGGCTGGCGTCGAAGCCGTCTTTCAGGCAGACCTGGGTCGGATCGGGCACGCCAGGGAACGGATGCGTCGCGTCGCAACGCGCCCATGCCCAGTCTTCCGGGGCAATGGCCGTCTCGCCGACGACCTCGCCCCGGGTCGACTCGGCCCGGCGCGACACCAGCTTCGAGGCACGGGTGTCCAGCGTGATGGGGCGGTAAGGCACGGGGTTGGTCTGCACGATCAGGGGCTGCGAGGCGGGGCCGGCCCGGTTGACGATGCGGGCGAAGACGTCGCCCGTCACAGGCGCGCCCCCGGGGCCCTTGGCCACCGGCAGCCGCAACCAGTGGGTGCCGCTCACCGCCATGGTGTCGCGCACCGCGGTGGCGCCCGCGTTGTCACCCTGCCAGGCGCTGGTCAGGTCGATGTCGCCCATCGCTCGCTCCTGCACCACGTTGGGCCGGGGGAAGCCGCGGTTGGGCACCTCGTGCCACATCAGGCCGCTGGCCTTTGCCGGGTCTACCGGCCGAGTCAGCACGAAAGTGGCGGTGTAGCGGACCTTGCCGTCGGCATCGCGGGCCAGGTTGATGTCCTGGATGATCGCGTTGGCCGGTGCGGCCGGATCGAGTTCACCGAAGGCGCGGCCGGCCAACTGCTCGTAGGCCACCCCGCCGGAGGCTTCTGCCGCCAGGGGCCGTGTTTCGTCGATCACGATCCGCGTCACCCGGGCCTGCAGTGGCAGTGCCACCAACAGGCTGGCCGTGGCCAGGGCCAACGACCACGCAGCGTGCCGGGCCTTCAGCCCGGTCGGCCCGTTCACCGAATTCACCGCATTCACCAGATCCGCCACGTTCACCGCGTTCATGACCATGCTTGTCTCCGTTCTTTTTTTGACTCTGGCCCGCGCTGTGTTCGGGCCGGGGCTGCGACAGCCTTACAGCAGTGATTCGATCTGCCGCGAGACGGCGATCTTCCCTTCGCCCAGCTGGGCCCGGTGCTTGTCCAGGCGCTTCAGGTCGTAGAGGTAGTTCACCATCAGGCCGTGCGATTGCTTGAGCCCCTTGGCCGAAGGATCGGCGGCCCAGTTCAGTTGCTCGACCCGCGCGCCGTTGCCCAGGTGAAACCGCGCCACCGGATCGGCAGGCTTGCCGTCGGTGATCTCGTGGCCCAGGTACCGGGCAGCCGCGCGCATCACGAAGCGGCGCACCGGGGAAGCTTCGGGCAGATCGAGCGGCCGGTCCATGGCGGCCAGCACCTGCTCGGCACCGGGCGGCTCGAAGCCCACGGCGCGGCCCAGTTCGGCCAATTCCTTCGGACCGAGGCGGCCCAGCATCGGCGCCAGGTTCCTGCCGAGCCATGCGCGGTAGCCCGGAATGGGCGACAGCGTGGCGAAAGTCTTCAACTGCGGAAATTCGGCCTTCAGCGTCTCGACCACCCGCTTGATCAGCGAGTCGCCGAAGCTCACACCGCGCAGCCCGACCTGGGTGTTGCTGATCGAATAGAAGATGGCCGTGGTGGCACGGCCCAGGTCCGCCGCGTCGGCCGATTCGTCCAGCAGCGGCGTGATGCTTTCGGCAATGCGGTCGACCAGTGCCACCTCCACGAAGATCAGTGGATCGTCGGGCAGACGCGGGTGGAAGAAGCCGTAGCAGCGGCGGTCGGAGTCGAGCCGGTTCTTCATGTCGGCCCAGCTCTTGATGTCGTGCACTGCCTCGTACTTGATGAGCTTTTCGATCAGCGAGGCGGGGGAATCCCAGCTGATGCGGCGCAGGTCCAGAAAGCCGACGTCGAACCAGGTGGAAAACATGTATTCCATTTCGACGTCGAGTGCCTGCAGGCGCTTGTCGGCCTTGAGGAAGGGCGACATTTCCGCCCGCAGATCGACCAGGAACCGGATGCCCTCTGGGAACACGCTGAAGCGCTGCAGCAGCCGCCGCCTCGGCGACACCGTGGCGCGCCGGTAGTTCACCTCGGCCACCGCTTCGTCGGCCGTGCCCACCGCGGCGGCAAAACGTGCCTGCGCCAGGCGCACCTTGGCCGGGTCGGCGACGAACTGCTCGCTCATCAACAGCCACATGTCGCGCCGCTCGTCCACCGAGGCCTGCGCATACCAGGTTGCCACCCCCTGGGCACGCCGCCCTCCTTCGACTTCGCTCACCCGTGGATCGACGATGGCCCGCAGCTCCTCGAGCGTGCGCCGCAGTACCCGCGGCGACAGCGCCTCCTCACGTTGCCGCAAGGTGGCCTTGAGCCGTTCCCGGGTGGAGCGTGGCGCACGCGGGGCACGCGGTGGGCTCGGGGGGTGCGGTGCCGCGGTCGCGTCGGGCAGGGCCGCCGCTGGCGCAGCTGTCGCCGTGGCCCCGGCCAGGCCCAGGCGGGCCACCTTGGGGAAGTTGCGGCTGATCCAGTCGGATGTGGTCATGGGGCGGACTCCGGCGGCTGCGTCTTGGCGTGTTGGGGGCGATCGCCTCGCCGGCCATGGGAGGCGACGGCGATCACGACACGAACCTCGAAGTCTGGCTGCGGGCCAGCGCGCGCAAGGCCTCTCGCTGGCGTAGCAGATGGGTGCGCATGGCCGCCTCGGCCCCTTCGCTGTCGCGCGCCTTGAGCGCGGCGAACACCGCCAGATGCTCCGCGAGGCTCTGCTTCAGCCTCCCCGGCGCATGCAGTTGCTGCAACCGAGCGAGCTTGAGGATCTTGCGCAGGTCGGCGATGGACTGCGCCAGCCAACGGTTGTCCGCCAAGGTGATGATGGCTTCGTGGATGGTGAAGTTGGTGGCGTAGTACTCGGGAATGCGCCCCGCCCGGGCATGGGCCTGCAGGCGGTCATGCAGCGTGGTGAGTTCTGCCAGATCGGCATCGGTGGCATGGCGGGCGGCCTCGAAGGCACAGCGGCCCTCGAGCAGCGCGATCACCGGAAAGATGTCGTCAAGGTCTTTTTCGGTCACCTGGCTCACGAAGCAGCCGCGGCGGGGCTCGTGGCGCAGAAGGCCTTCGGCGGTGAGCACCTTCAGCGCCTCGCGAAGCGGTGTGCGCGAAATCTCGAAGCGCTCGCACAGCATCACCTCGTCGAGAAAAGCGCCGGGCGACAGTTCACCCGAGAAGATCTGCTCGCGCAGCCGGCTCGCGACCTCCTGGTGCAATGAATTCTGAACGAGGCGCATGGCCAGGTGCCTTTCAAGACAACGTGAGCGAAAAGAACCGCAGTGGCGCGACAGGCCCGCCGCCAGCGGCGAACGGTGCCGGCTGTGACCGCTGCAAGTGCAAGTGCAAGTTTCAGTGCCAGTGCCAGTGCCAGTGCCAGTGCCAGTGCCAGTGCCAGCGGCAGTTCCAACGCACAGCTTAGAACGAAACAGGCAATGTCATTTTCGGTAATTACCCGTAATTATGGAAGTTGCGTTGTGTCAGCGATGGATGACATCGGTGCGACAAGCGCCAGCTTAGCGCGCCGTCGACCCAGGGTCGCCCAGCTCCTTTGTGACATGCGACACCCTGTCGCGCCGATTCAGCGCTTACGGCGGCGGCTCAAGCGGTCGACCATGCGTTCCAGGCCGGGCACCACGGCGAAGATCACCAGCGCGAGCAAGGTGCTCAACACGGCGGTGGCCTCGCGACCCATGCCGGCCGCCACACCGATCGCCGCGGTGAGCCAGATGCCCGCGGC
>JAQGNA010000660.1 GCA_028292075.1 Rhodoferax sp.
TGTCCGACCAGGGCATCATCGGCGCCATCGTCGACGCCATTGCCCCCGAGCCGGGCCAGTCCATGGTCGAGATCGGGCCGGGCCTGGCGGCGTTGACCCAGCCGCTGGTCGAGCGCCTGGGCCACCTTACCGTGATCGAGCTCGACCGCGACCTGGCCGTGCGGCTCCGGCTGCACGAGCAGCTCACCGTGATCGAATCGGATGTGTTGAAGGTCGACTTCGTGCGGCTTGCGTCCGAAATGCCGCAGGCCACGTCCGGCGGCAAGCTGCGGGTTGTCGGCAATTTGCCCTACAACATCTCCACGCCCATTCTGTTCCACCTGCTAGGGCAGGTCGACGTCGTGCAAGACCAGCATTTCATGTTGCAGAAGGAAGTGATCGACCGCATGGTGGCAAAGCCGGCCACCAGCGACTACAGCCGCCTCAGCGTGATGCTGCAGTGGCGCTATGCCATGGAAAACGTGCTCTTCGTGCCGCCGGAGTCATTCGATCCGCCGCCGCGTGTCGATAGCGCCGTGGTGCGCATGCTGCCCCTCGCGGAACCGCCCCCGGTGGACGTCCGGCTGCTGAGCGAGCTGGTGCAGGTGGCGTTCAGCCAGCGCCGCAAGATCCTGCGCCACACGCTGGGCCGCTGGCTTGAGGCGCGCAACTTCGCGGGCACTTTCGATGCGCAGCGGCGTGCCGAAGAGGTGCCGGTGGAGGAATACGTGGCACTTGCGTTGACCGCATAGTCACTGCAGCTGAAACAGAAAAGCCCGCCTGCACAAGCAGACGGGCTTTCTTGTTTCAGAGGCCACCGCATCAAGCGCGTGATGCGGTCGCTCATCCCACTTGGAAAGGCCAGGCGACACGCAGTGCGCGCTGCCCTCAGGTGTCAAGTATCAGGCTGCGGCGAGCCAGTAGCCCGCGTTGAAGGGGCTGCTCATGCGCAGTGCCAAAGGAGACACGTCGACCAGTTTGTCGGTCGGCATCTTTTCGCCGGCGTCAGTGTTCAATTCAATGCCCGAGACGACAGTGTTGTCTGCCTCGTTCGCCCGTTCTGCTTGGCTGGTGTGTGCAGAACGGGCTACAGAAAAGAATAGAAGCATCGGAACGGTATCTTCCGGTCTCCCCAGTAGTCCGCGGCGTCGCGGAAAATGTCGAGCAGCTGTTCGCGGGCTTCCTTGTCGAACTTGGCATGGGCAGGAATCTGCTCGAGCACCACGACAAAACCGGGCTGCGGGCCCGATTTATGCAAGGGGTCCGTCATGCAGTCATACAACGCATCGAAATTCTTGCCGAAGTGCGTAGGGAACGTGAACTGCTGGGCAATCATGTCCAGCACGTCCTGCTTGCTCTGGGCATTCGCCAGATTGGCGTAGAGGAAATGCTGGCCCAGACCCATGGCCGCGTCCTGCAGGTCTTGCACGCGGAAAGCGCGGATCGACTGCACGATATTGGTTCTGACGTTGCGAAGCGGCAAATCCGACTCCGCCTTCTTTTCGTTCATTGAAGATACTCCGGCTTCTGGCCTGGTTGGCGCGTAGGGCGCATTGCTTAGCATGATTTATTCACTATTCTTTGATTCAACGATCCGGCGAAAACTCGCATAGTGATCGCTGGTATAAAAACAACCTTCTGGCGTTCTGGGAGGCCCACCGCAGACGATGCGCCGTGCACCGCGGTGACTCAGACCTGAAGTCGCCACGGTGTACTCGTGGTAATAGCCACGCTGCCGCTTGGGCAAAATACGCTCGCGATTACCGAAAACCACACCGTCTTTGCCGTACCGAAAAG
Organism: Rhodoferax sp.; assembly: GCA_028292075.1. Next base: position 1,777 of record JAQGNA010000660.1, read on the forward strand.
GCCCACCCTGCTTGATCAGCCGGTAAGTCTCGCGCCCTTCGACAGGCAATTCGGACACCGGCATCGTGGCAACCAACCCATCCGTGTTGGCGGAGCGGGCTTGCACCAAACCAGTGCAAAAGACGAGCGCGACGGCCGAAATGCAAGCTCGAATCCGATCGGCCGTGTTCTTTTTATGTTGTTGCGTCATCCGTTGACCCTGTGGCGACCTTCCAGAAACCTCGGGTAAACCCGAAAATTTCAAGGCGCTAGTGTGACGCATGCTCCCCCAAAAAGCAAGGGGCTGCCCAAATATTGGGCAGCCCCTTGGGGTCAAACCGGGGATTAGTGAGCGCTTGCTATCACTTTATGGGGCGTTAACGCACCACATTGGCGTCCGCCACGGTCAGCGCAGTCATGTTCACAAGCCGCCTGACGGTGGTGCTGGCTGTCAGAATGTGTACAGGTTTCGATGCGCCCAACAGCACTGGGCCGATGGCGATGTTGCCGCCTGCCGCTGTCTTGAGCAGGTTGTACGAAATGTTGGCCGCATCGATGTTGGGCATGACCAGCAGGTTGGCGTCGCCGGCCAGGGTGCTGTGCGGCATGGTCGCTGCACGGGCCGCACCGTCGAGCGCCACGTCGCCGTGCATCTCGCCGTCGACCTCGAGCCAGGGCGCCTGGGTTTGCAGCAACTCGAGCACGCGGCGCATCTTCACGGCGCTCGGCTGGTTGCTTTGCCCGAAATTGCTGTGCGACAGCAGGGCCGCCTTGGGCTTGAGGCCAAAGCGCATCATTTCCTCGGCGGCCATGACGGTGATCTCGGTCAGCTCTTCGGCGGTCGGATCGTAGTTGACGTGCGTGTCGACCAGGAACACCTGGCGGCCCGGCAGCATGAGCCCGTTCATGCAGGCGTAGATCCGCACATCCTGCGGCGTGCTCGGGCTGCCGCCAGCACGCTTGCCAATGACCTGGTCGATGTAGTGCAGGTGCATCGAGGTGTGGCCCCAGGTGCCGCAGATCATGCCGTCGACTTCGCCCTTGTGCAGCAGCATCGCCCCGATCAACGTGAGGCGTCGGCGCATCTCGATCTTGGCCACCTGGACGGTGATGCCCTTGCGCTCGGTCATGCGGTGGTAGGTCTGCCAGAAGTCGCGGTAGCGGTGGTCCTGCTCGACATTGACCACGTCGTAGTCGAGCTCCTCGCGCAGGCGCAGGCCGAACTTGGTAATGCGCTCGGCAATGACCGCCGGACGGCCGATCAGTGTCGGACGGGCGATGCCTTCGTCCACCACGATCTGGGCCGCGCGCAGCACGCGTTCCTCTTCGCCCTCGCACAGCGCCACCCGCTTCTTCACCGCCGACTTGGCGGCCGTGAAGATCGGCTTCATGGTTGTGCCGGACGCGTAGACGAAGTTCTGCAGCTTCTCGCGGTAGGCGT
>JAQGNA010000438.1 GCA_028292075.1 Rhodoferax sp.
CCCCGGACCCCCACCCCTGTGTGTGCGCCGAGGAGCGGAGGGTTCGGCGGATCAGGGCTGGCGTTGTCTGAGCGAAGCGAGTTTAGCCAGACCCCGCCGAACCCGAGCACCGCAGGCTGCCCGCAGCGCAGCGAAGGGACGCACACACCGGGGGTCGCCTTCTCTTTGGTTACTTTCTCTTGGCGAAGCAAGAGAAAGTGACTCGCCGCCGGGCGACTCCCGGCCAGCAGCCCCAACCAACGCCAGCAGCCCTCACGAACGCCAGCAGCCGCAACAAAACAACCAACCCCACTCACCTCAACAACCACCCCAAAGAAAAGTCAGGCAGAAGGCGGCACATACCCCTGCGCCGCATCCGCCCCACCCCCAAAAAAGTGATTCTCCATCTGCCGCGCCAAATACTGCCGCGCCCGCAAATCCGCCAGATTCAAGCGGTTTTCATTCACCAGCATCGTCTGGTGCTTGAGCCACGCCGCCCACGCCTCCTTGCTCACCCCTTCCCAGATCCGCTTCCCGAGTTCCCCCGGATAAGGAGGAAAGTCGAGCCCCTCGGCTTCTTTACCGAGCTTGATGCATTGAACCATGCGTGCCATTTTTTGCTTGCCTTCGTGGGTCTTAGGATGATTAAGTAATTTAGAACTGAAAACTCAGTTGTTCCAGTTTGCTGGCGGGCCTTCCAGAATGCGTCCATTCACTTATTTCCGGACCGAAAGACCCCCATGCGTACACGCCGCGACTTTATCAATGTTTCCACCCGTGCCGGTTTGGCCCTCGCTCTGGCAGGGTCGGCGCTGGTGGCCGTGGCCCAGCCGGCGCCGGTCACGCTGCTCAACGTGTCGTATGACCCCACCCGCGAACTCTATGTGGACTACAACAAGGCCTTCGCTACCTACTGGAAAGCCAAGGCCGGCCAGGACGTGAGCATCAAGCAGTCGCATGGCGGCTCTGGCAAGCAGGCCCGTTCGGTGATCGACGGCATCGAGGCCGACGTGGTCACGCTGGGGCTCGGCGGCGACGTCGACGCGGTGGCCGCATCGAACAACCTCATTGCCAAGGACTGGGTCAAGCGTCTGCCGCACAACTCGGCACCGTACAACTCGACCATCGTGTTCCTGGTGCGCAAGGGCAACCCCAAGGCCATCAAGGACTGGGACGACCTCGTCAAGCCTGGTGTTTCGGTCATCACCCCCAACCCCAAGACATCGGGTGGCGCCCGCTGGAACTACCTGGCCGCCTGGGAGTTCGCCAAGCGCAAGAACGGCGGCAGCGATGCCAAGGCGAAGGAGTTCGTCGCAGGCCTCTTCAAGAACGTGCCCGTGCTCGACACCGGCGCCCGTGGCTCCACCATCACCTTCGTGCAGCGCAACGTCGGCGACGTGCTGCTGGCCTGGGAGAACGAGGCGTTCCTGGCGCAGAAGGAGTTCGGCGCCGACAAGTTCCAGATCGTGGTGCCGAGCATCAGCATCCTGGCCGAGCCTTCGGTGGCCGTGGTCGACAAGAACGTCGACCGCAAGGGCACGCGCGCCGTCGCCACCGCCTACCTGGAGTACCTGTACTCCGACGAAGGACAGGAGATCGCCGGCCGCAACTTTTACCGCCCCACGGCCGACAAGGCCAAGGCCAAGTACGCGGGCCAGTTTCCAAAGTTGACGCTGTTCACCATCGACGACGCGTTCGGCGGCTGGGGCAAGGCCGACAAGGCGCACTTCGCCGATGGCGGCTCGTTCGATCAAATCTATACGAGCAAGTAACACCCCAGGTTGCCTCACTGGTGTAGCTGCCCACCTCCGCTTCGAAAAGCTCAGGACAGGCTTGCCGGGGGCGACACCAGCGGCCGGGCAAAGCCCGTTCCGCGGTGCCACTGGAAGGGACACCACCACCGTTTGTGTTGAGGTTGGTCGAAGCGCATGCCCGCCGCGTCAGAGTGTGCAGGCGCCTCTACCACCGTTCGTCCTGAGCTTGTCGAAGGAAACCGAGTCCGTCCAAGCCACTTGTGCCACCCACCCCGTCGTCCTCAGCTTGTCGGAGGATCGGGGATCACCGAAGCCCATTGTCCCAACCACCCCGTTCGTCCTGAGCTTGTCGAAGGGCCTACCGCCCCCGCCGAACCCGCGCAACCTTGCACCACACAAACCCCGACCCATGACCGTCCTCCTCATCGCCGGCAGCCCCTCCGAACGCTCCCGCTCCGCCGCATTGCTCGACTCGGTCAGCCATCGCCTGACGGCCCGGGGCGCGCAGGTCGAGCGCCTGTCGATCCGCGACCTTTCGCCCCAGGCCCTGTTGCTGGCCGACACCTCGCACCCGAGCATCCGCAATGCCATCGACCAGGTTGCCAGGGCCCGCGCGGTGGTGATCGCGACGCCGGTCTACAAGGCCGCCTACAGCGGCGTGTTGAAGGTGTTCCTCGACCTGCTGGCGCAGAACGCGCTGCAGGGCAAGACGGTGCTGCCTCTGGCCACCGGCGGCAGCCCGCACCACATGCTGGCGCTCGACTACGCCTTGCGGCCGGTGCTGCAGTCGCTGGCGGCGCGGCACATTCTGCCCGGGGTCTATGTGACCGATTCGCAGGTGGTGATGACGCCCGAGGGCGCGCACACCATCAGCGACGACATCACCCGGCGGCTTGACGACTCGGTGGCCGCGCTGGCCACCGAAGGGCTCAAGCTGCCCGTGCCGACCGGCTTTCCGCCGGTGCATTTCTCGCAGGTGCGATGTAGCGTGTAGACGCTGCACTCCGCGCCCCGAGCGGCGCCATCCGACCATCCCATTGCCTTCATTTTTCGCCGTGCGTGCGCGGTGCGAGCCTTCTTTTGCCTATCGGAATCATCGCCATGTCCAAACCGTCGTTCTCCCCCTCGTCCATTTCAATTCCGCGGCGCCGCCTGATCCAGGGCGTGGCCTCGGCCGTCGCGCTGCCGGCGCTGTCCGGTTGGGCGCAGACGCCCCGCGTGCTGCGCGTCGGCAACCAGAAGGGCGCGCTCACGCTGCTCAAGGGCCGGGGCACGCTCGAGAAGCGGCTGGCGCCGTTGGGCGTGTCTGTGACCTGGACCGAATTCAACGCCGGGCCGGTGCAGCTTGAGGCGCTGAACGTCGGCGCCATCGACTTCGGTGACGTTGGCGAGGCGCCGCCGATCTTTGCCCAGGCGGCCGGCGCGCCGCTGGCCTATGTGGCCGCCACCGTGCCACGCCCTTCGGCAGAAGCCGTTTTGGTGCACAAGGATTCCGCCATCAAGACGGTGGCCGACCTCAAGGGCAAGAAGGTCGT
>JAQGNA010000683.1 GCA_028292075.1 Rhodoferax sp.
GACCAGGCGCGCCGTTTCGCGCGCGTCTGCGTGCTCGTTCAGGTAGGCGATCAGGACGTCCGCTCCTTCGCGCGCAAACGCAATCGCCACGGCGCGGCCGATGCCGCTGTCGCCGCCGGTGATCAGGGCCGCCTTGCCCAGCAAACGGCCATGGCCGAGGTAGCTTTCCTCGCCATGGTCGGCGCGCGGTTGCAGGTCCTGTTCGCTGCCTGGCGGTGTCTGTTGTTGGCGGGGTTGGTTCACGGAGATGTCCTCTCGGGATGATGTCGGGCTGGTGGGGCGACGTAAAGTCGCCCGGCGGAAGGGATCGTGGAAACGATGAAAAAAGGGGAAAGCTCCGCTGAAGGCAGGGCGGCGTTGGCCGCCCCGGAGCGCAGCGCCCCACCGCAAGCATTGCGGCAAGAATTGCCGGCCGGACCGAGGCTGGGCCGACACGGCGGCGGGCCCGCCGGCCGCGCGGTTCAGGCTTTGAAGCGGCCGTGGTGCGTCGGCATGGCCACGTAGCGCATGGCCACCCAGGCGCCGAGCACGGCGGCCGAGTACAGGGCCATCTTGCCCATGGGCATGGCACGCACGAGGTTGGTGGCGATCTCGCCGGTGCGTGGCAGCGTGAGGGCCAGGCGGCGCTCGGTCATTTCGGCGCCGAGCTCGTCGAGCCGGTCTGCCAGCAGCCGCTCGGCCTGCGGCAGCAGCACGGTCTCTTCGTCGGCCACATGGTGCAGCACGTCGCGCATCAGTTCCATGAAGGTGTCGTCGTACTGCGCGTCGGTCGGCTCCATGGTGCGCAGCCGGGCGATCAGGCGCCGCATTTCGTCATGCTCGGGCACGCTTTTTTCGGCGGTTTCGGAGTCGGCCACCGCGCGCACCGCGGGGTAGAAGATCTCTTCCTCGATCTGCGCATGGATCTCGAGCGCCGTGCAGGCGGTGTTCACCAGCCCACGCTTCACGCTCGGTGAGCACTCCGGCCGGTACTGGTGGAAAGTGGCCATCACGTGGGTGTGGTCGAGCCGGATCATCGTGGTGGCTTTGGGGGCCATGGTCCGGATCAGGGGTTTGGTCATCTGCATGGGGTGGGGCCTTTCTGGGACCGGGTCGACGCGCCCGGCGTCTCGTCTAGCGGCAAATGGTGTGCCGCCCCGCGCAACCTGCGGCCGGCCAGCCGATTCGCGCGAAAACTGGCCGGGAAAATGCCGCTCATCGGCCGATTGCCGAACAGGTGCAGGTGATGAAATCTGTCATTCCGTTTGGAATGGACACATGACCGAGCGCTTCCCACATTCCACCATCCAATGCCTGGCCGCCATTGCGCAGCACCATGGTCTGCCGATCAACCCCGAGCGGCTGATCGAGGACTACGCGCTGGCCGCCGAAGAGCCGCCACCGGCGACGGTGCTGCGCATCGCGTCCGACATCGGCCTGAAGGCCAAGGCCGACAAGCTCAGCTGGGCCGGCCTGCAGGCGCAGGGCGGGGTGTTTCCGCTGATCGCGCGGCTGGCCGACAACACGGCGGTGATCGTGGTCAGCGCCCACACCAACGGCACGAGCGACGTGTCGATCCTGAACCCGCTGGCCGACCGGCCGACCGAAGTGCTCACCGTGGGCCAGGAGAAATTTTGCCAGCTGTGGCAAGGCGATGTGTTCCTGCTCAAGCGCCAGAACAACCTGCCCGAGCCCGGGCGCAAGTTCGGCTTTCGCTGGTTCATTCCAGAGATCATGAAGCAGAAGGCGGCGCTCCGCGACATCGCCATTGCCGCCATCGCCATGCATTTTCTGGCGCTGGCATCGCCCATCTTCTTCCAGCTGGTCATCGACAAGGTGCTGGTGCACCAGAGCATCTCCACGCTGTGGGTGCTCGGGGTGGGCATCGTGATGGCGCTGGTGCTCGACGCGCTGTTCGGCTTCTTGCGGCAGATCCTCACGCTGTCGGCCAGCAACAAGATCGACATGCGGCTGACGCGGCGCACCTTCGCGCACCTGCTCTCGCTGCCGATCGATTACTTCGAGACGACCACGGCCGGCGTCATCACCCGCCACATGCAGCAGGTGGAGAAGATCCGCGCCTTCCTGACCGGGCGCATGTTCTTCTCGGTGCTCGACGCGACCTCGCTGTTCATCTTCCTGCCGATCCTGTTTGCCTATTCGATGAAGCTGGCGCTGATCACGCTGGCCTTCACCGGCATGATCTGCCTGGTGGTGGCCGGCATGGTGCCGAGCTTCAACCGGCGCCTGCGCGACCTCTACAACGCCGAGGGCGAGCGCCAGTCGATGATGGTCGAGACCATCCACGGCATGCGCACGGTGAAGGCGCTGGCCATCGAGCCGGCGCAGCGGCGCCTGTGGGACCAGCGCTCGGCGCAGTCGATCAACATGCACTTCAGGGTGGGCAAGATCGCCATCACCGGCGGCGCCATCACCGACTTCCTGGGCAAGCTGCTGCCGGTGGTGATCATCGTGATCGGCGCGCAGGACGTGTTCGATCAGACCCTTACCGTGGGCGCGCTCATCGGCTTCCAGATGCTGGCGGGGCGGGTGGTGCAGCCGCTGATCGCCATCGTCGGCCTGGTCAACGAATACCAGGAGACGGCGCTGTCGGTGCGCATGCTCGGCGAGGTGATGAACCGGCCTTCCGAAGGCCGCGCCGGCGCCGGTGGCCTGCGGCCCGAGCTGGTGGGCGAGATCTCGTTCGACGAGGTGACCTTTCGCTACCCGGGCAACAGCCATGCGGCGCTGGACCGCGCGAGCTTCAAGATCCAGGCCGGCTCGGTGGTGGGCATCGTGGGGCGCAGCGGCTCGGGCAAGACCACGTTGACCAAGCTGATCCAGGGGCTCTACGGCGTGCAGGAGGGCATCGTGCGCTTCGACCGCACCGATGCCCGCGAGATCGAGCTGGCCCACCTGCGCCGCCAGATCGGCGTGGTCCTGCAAGAGAATTTTCTGTTCCGCGGCACCGTGCGCGAGAACATCTCGGCGGCGCGGCCCGAGGCCACCTTCGAGGAGATCGTGGCGGCGGCCGAAGCAGCCGGGGCGGCCGAATTCATCGAGCGGCTGCCGCAGGGCTACAACACCATGCTCGAGGAAAACGCGTCGAACCTGTCGGGCGGGCAGAAGCAGCGCTTGTCGATCTCGCGCTCGCTGCTGACCCAGCCGCGCATCCTGATCCTCGACGAAGCCGCCAGTGCGCTCGATCCGGAGAGCGAGGCCATCTTCATCCGCAACCTCTCGCGCATCGCCGTGGGGCGCACCGTGGTGATGATCTCGCACCGGCTGTCCACGCTGGTCAATGCCAACGCCATTCTCGTCATGCAGCAGGGCCGCCTGGTCGACAGCGGCCGGCATGCCGAACTCCTCACCCGCTGCGAAACCTACCAACACCTATGGAACCAGCAGACAAGCCACCTGTGAAGACGGCGGCCCGGCCGACGCGGCGTTGGTGGCCATGGGGCCGCCAGTCCGGCAATGGCCGCACCGCGGTCGACTACCTGCCCGACGCGGACGAGATCGAGCGCAGCCCGGTGCCGCGCTTCGCCCAGGTGACGCTGCACGTGCTGGTGCTGGGCCTCGTCGCCTTTGCCGTCTGGGCCAGCCTGTCGAAGGTCGACCAGGTCGTCATCGCGCAGGGCCGGCTGGTGAACCCGCTGCCCAACGTGGTGGTGCAGCCGCTGGAGACGGCGGTGATCCAGAGCGTGGACGTGCGGGTCGGGCAGATCGTGAAGAAGGGCGACCGCCTGGCCGCGCTCGACGCCACCTTCGTGCAGGCCGACGAATCGCAGCTGCGCCAGCGGCTGGCCAGCCTGGAGACCCAGGTGGCGGCGCTGGAGCAGGAGCTCTCGGGCGCGCTGGTGGTGCCGCGCAGCGGGGAAGAAACCAACGGCGATGGGCGGTTGCAGGCCAGCCTGGCGAGCGAACGCAAGGCCAACTACCGCGCGCAGCAGCTCAAGCTCAGCGAAAACGTGGCCAAGCTGCGCGCCGCGCTGTCCACCAACCGGCAGGACCAGCAGCTCGTCGCCTCGCGGCTCCGGTCGCTGAAGGAGATCGAGGCCATGCAGGAGAAGATGGTGGCGCAAAAATTCGGCGCGCCGCTGCAGCTGCTGGAGGCGCAGCAGCGCACGAAGGAAGTGCAGCGCGACCTGGAGCTGGTGGTCAGCCGCGAGCAGGAATTGCGGCGTGAACTGGCGGCCTACGAGGCCGAGAAAAGCGCTTTCGAGAAGGGCTGGCGGCAGAAGGCCATGGAAGACCTGCTGGCGATCTCGCGCGAACGCGACGGCCTGCGGGAGCAGCTGCAAAAAGCCGACCGGCGGCAGAAGCTGGTGAGCCTCACGGCGCCGGTCGACGCGGTCGTGCTGGACATCGCCAAGCTCTCCCCCGGCTCGGTGGTACGCGAAGCCGAGACCTTCTTCACCCTGGTGCCGCTGAACGTGGTGCTCGAGGCCGAGGTGCAGGTGGAGTCGACCGACGTCGGCTACATCAAGGTCGGCGATCCGGTGCATGTGAAGCTCGACGCCTTTCCGTTCCAGCGCCACGGCACGCTCGACGCACGGGTGCGCACCATCAGCGAGGACGCCTTCCGGCGCGAAGCCGCGGCCAAGTCCGGTGCCGATGCCTTCTATGTGAGCCGGGTTGCGCTGCAGCCCATCGCGCTCAAGAACATGAAGGAAGGCTCGCGCCTGCTGCCGGGCATGACGCTGGCGGCCGAGATCGTGGTGGGCGAGCGCTCGGTCATGTCCTACCTGGCCTGGCCGCTCACCAAGGGCATGAACGAAGCCATCCGCGAACCATGACGCCCGCCCTCAGCTCCCGCGAGCGCCGCATCTTCACCGAGACGCTCAAGGCCGCGCGCATCGGCGTGCCCGAATCGCAATACGAACTGAGCCTGATGTACGCCAACGGGGTGGGCGTGGGGCGAGACTTCGAGCAGGCGCTGGCCTGGCTGCGCAAGGCCGCCGAACGCGGCATGGCCACGGCGCAATACCTGCT
>JAQGNA010000728.1 GCA_028292075.1 Rhodoferax sp.
TCAAGCCCGCCGGTACAACCGCGCCCAGTGCGCCAGCCGTGACGCGTGCTCGGGCAGCACTTCGTCCCAGCTGAAACGCCATTCCCAAAAGCCATCACCCACACCGGGCAGGTTCATGCGGTGGCTGCCGTCAAGGCCCAGCACGTCCTGCAATTGGGTGATGGCGGTGTCGGCCACGCTGCTCATCGCCGCGCGGATCAGGGACCAGTGGATTTCGTGGTCCACACCCGCGCCCTGCAGGCCCAGGTAGTCGGCAACGTGCCTGCGTTCGGCCTCGCTGGCCTCGGCCCACCAGCCTGGCGTGGTGTTGTTGTCGTGGGTACCGGTGTAGACCACGGTATTCGGTTCGTAGTTGTGCGGCAGGTAGGCATTGCCCGCGTCGCCGCCAAAGGCGAAGTGAAGGATGCGCATGCCGGGAAAGTCGAACCGCTGGCGCAGCACCTCCACCTCGGGCGTCAGCAGGCCGAGATCTTCCGCGATGATGGGCAGCGCGCCCAGGGCCGTTTCGATGGCCTCGAACAGCGCCGCGCCCGGCCCGGGCAACCAGCGGCCGAACATGGCGGTGGACTGGCTGGCCGGTATCTCCCAGTAGTCTGCAAAGCCACGGAAGTGGTCGATGCGCACGATGTCCACCATGGCGAAGGTGCGGCGGATGCGCTCGATCCACCATCCATAGCCTTCGTCGGCATGGGCGGCCCAACGGTACAACGGGTTGCCCCAGCGCTGGCCGGTGGCGCTGAAGTAGTCGGGCGGCACGCCGGCGATCACGGTGGGCTTGCCGGCCGGGTCGAGCTCGAAGAGTTCCTGGCGGGCCCAGACTTCGGCGCTCTGGTAGGCAATGAAGATCGGCGCGTCGCCCACGATCAGCACACCGCGTTCGTTGGCATAGGCCTTGAGCCGCAGCCACTGGCGGAAGAAGCACCATTGGCAGAACTGCCAGAAGCCGACGCGGCCCTGCAGCGCCTGCCGCGCTTCGGCCAAGGCCGCGGGCTGGCGCTGCACCAGGGCGGGGGGCCAGTCGCCCCATTCGCGGCCCTCATGTGATTCGGTCAGCGCCATGAACAGCGCGTAGTCGTCGAGCCATGCCGCCTGGGCCTGGCAAAACGCCTTGAAGTCGGCCTGGTCGGCGTGGTCGGCGTGGTGGAGGGCCTCGGCGGACTCGGCCTGGGCGGCGAACCGGCCGGCGGCACGGTCCAGCTGCGCCATGCGCCAGGGCACGACGCGGCCGAAGTCCAGCCGTGCGTCGTCGAAATCGGCGCCGGCCAGCGCGTCGGCGTCGAGCCAGCCGCGTTCCGCCAGTTCGGCGAGGTCGATCAGCAGCACATTGCCGGCAAAGGCCGAGCTGCTCATGTAGGGCGAGTTGCCCGGTCCGATGCCGCCGAGCGGCAGGATCTGCCAGAGCTTTTGGCCGGCACTGACCAGCCAATCGACAAAATGATAGGCGGCCGGACCGAAATCGCCCGATCCATGGGGACCGGGAAGCGATGTGGGATGCAGCAGGATGCCACTGGTGCGCGGAAGTCGCATGGGTCTGGGCTCGAAAGAAGTTTCAGGGTGGGTCGAGGTCGGCACCGGCAGCGGCCAGCACCACCAGGCTGTGGGCCGGCAGCGGGAAATGGGTTTCACCCTGGCCGTACCAGTCGGCGCGGCCGGTGGGGTGGCTGGTGTCGAGCATGGCCTGCCACACCCCGGCGGGCAGCATGAAATCGACGGCTGCGGCGTCGCCGTTGAACAGCAGCAACAGCGGCGCGCCGGCCCGGCCCGGCCGGCCGATGAGGCAGCCCAGCACGCGTTCGAGCGGATCTTCCCAGGCGCCGCCCTGCAGTGGCGCGGCGTCTTGCTGCATCCAGGCCAGGTCATGCAGGCCCAGCGCGTCGGTCAGGCCGCTGTACCAGTGGTTGCCGAAGGGCAGGGCATGGCGACGCAGCCAGAGCACGCGGGCAGTGAAGCGGACCAGTTCGTCGTCGGCCCTGGACCAGTCGATCCAGGTGGTGGCGTTGTCCTGGCAGTAGGGGTTGTTGTTGCCCTGCTGGGTGTGGCCGAGCTCGTCGCCGGCGGCGAGCATGGGTGTGCCCTGGGACAGCAGCGTGGTGGCAATGAGGGCGCGTTGCAGCCGTCCGCGGAGGGCCAGCACGGCGGGGTCGTCGGTGTCGCCTTCAGCGCCGCAGTTGAAGCTGAGGTTGTGGCCGTGGCCGTCGCGGTTGTCTTCTCCGTTCGCCAGGTTGCGGCGCTCGTTGTAGCTCAGCAGATCGCGCAGCGTGAAGCCGTCGTGCGAGACCACGTAGTTGACCGATTCGGCGGGCGCCCGCTGGCGCGGCTGGTACAGGTCGGACGAGCCGCACAGGCGCAGGGCGAAGGCGCCGCGGGTGCCGCCCTCGACCGGCTGGCCGGGCCGGGCCGCGCCCTGCACCCAGAAGCTGCGCATGCCGTCGCGGAAGTGGTCGTTCCATTCGAGCCAGCCGCGCGGAAAGCCGCCCACCTGATAGCCACCCGGGCCGATGTCCCAGGGCTCGACGATCATCTTGACCCGCGACAGCATCGGGTCCTGCGCCACGGCGGTGAAGAAGGCGCCACCGCGTTCGAAGCCATGGTCACCCCGGCCCAGTACCGCGGCGAGGTCGAAGCGGAAGCCGTCCACATGCATCTCGCCGACCCAGTAGCGCAGGCTGTCCATCACCAGCTGCAGCACGCGCGGCTGGCGAATGTCGATGGTGTTGCCGCAACCGGTGTGGTTCTCGTAGCGGGCCGGGTCGTTGGCCGGCAGGCGGTAGTAGCTGGCGTTGTCGAGGCCGCGGAAGCTGATGTTCGGCCCGGTTTCATCGGATTCGGCGGTGTGGTTGTAGACCACGTCGAGCAGCACCTCGATGCCGGCCGCATGCAGCGCCTTGACCATGTGGCGGAATTCGTCGCGCACGGAGCGGCCCTGGTCGCCGCTGGCCAGCCGCGGGCTCGGGCAAAAGAAGGCGAGCGTGTTGTAGGCCCAGTAGTTCCGCAGGCCCATGCGTTGCAGCCGTTCCTCGTCCAGCGCGTAGTGCACCGGCAGCAGACTCAGCGCGGTCACGCCAAGCCGTTGCAGGTGCGCGATGGACGCTGGATGGCCCAGGCCGGCATAGCTGCCGCGCAGGTTCGCGGGCAGTTGCGCGTTCAACGCCGAGAAGCCCTTGACGTGCAGCTCGTAGAGCACGGTGTCGACCAGTGGCGTGTGCGGCGCCTGCACGCCTTCCCAGTCGAACGCGTCGGCCACCACGCGGGCCTTGAGTGCGAATGCGGCGTTGTCGTGCGTGTCCATGTGCAGCGGATGCTGGCGGTCGGCCGCGAAATGCTCTTCACGCCATGTGAAATCGCCGACGATGTCGCGTGCGTAGGGGTCGAGCAGCAGCTTGGTGTCGTCGAAGCGGTGGCCTCGGTCTGGCCGCCATGGGCCATGGGCCCGCAGGCCGTAGACCAGGCCCGGCGCCGCGCCCGGCAGGTAGCCATGCCACACGTCGCTGGTGTGCGCAGGGAGCGCGTGGCGCGCCAGTTCGGTGCGGCCGTCGTCACTGAAGACGCAGAGCGACATGGCCTGGGCATTGGCCGAGAAGACGGCGAAATTCACACCTTTTCCGTCCCAGCTTGCGCCCAGGGGGAAGGGCAGGCCGGGTCGCAGGGCGGCTGGCTCGTCGGGCTGTTCTCCGGTCAGGAGGTAGCTGGCGAAGCGTGGGTGCATGGGTTCAGGCGTTCCATTCGAAGATGAGTGTGGCAAGTGGCGGCAGCGTCAGCAGCAAGGATTGCGCCCGGCCGTTCCATCCGACCGGTTCGGCCGTGGCGGCGCCCAGCGGCGTGCCGGTGTTGCTGCCGCCGTAGTGCTGCGAATCGGTGTTGAGCCGTTCGCGGTATTCGCCGGCTTCGGGCACGCCGACCCGGTAGCCGTGGCGCACTTCCGGCGTGAAGTTGCAGACCACCAGCACATGGCGGGTCGGCGCGCCGTCCACGGGCTTGGCGCGGCGCACGAAGCTCAGCACCGAATGCTCGAAGTCGTCGTGCTCGATCCATTCGAAGCCGGCGGCGGAGCAGTCGAGCTCGTGCAGCGCCGGGGTGTTGCGGTAGAGGTGGTTGAGGTCGCGCACCAGGCTCTGCACGCCGGCATGGGACGGGTCTTGGAGCAGGTGCCAGTCGAGGCTCTGCGCGAAGTTCCATTCACGCTCCTGGGCGAACTCGCAGCCCATGAACAGCAGCTTCTTGCCCGGATGCCCGAACATGAAGCCAAGGTAGGCCCGCAGGTTGGCGAACTGCTGCCAGCGGTCGCCCGGCATCTTGGCCAGCAGCGAGCCCTTGCCGTGCACCACCTCGTCGTGCGAGATGGGCAGCACGAAGTTCTCGTCGAACGCATAGACCAGGCCGAAGCTGAGCTCGTTCTGGTGGTACTTGCGGTGCAGTGGGTCGCGTTCCATGTAGCTCAGCGTGTCGTGCATCCAGCCCATGTTCCACTTGTAGTGGAAGCCCAGGCCGCCCGAATAGGTGGGCCGCGAAACGCCGGGGAAAGAGGTTGATTCCTCGGCCAGCGTGGTGGCTTCTGGACGCTCCGCGCCCACCACCTCGTTCATGCGCTTCAGGAAGTCGATGGCCTCCAGGTTCTCACGACCGCCATGGGCATTCGGGATCCATTCGCCGTCCTTGCGGCTGTAGTCGCGGTACAGCATCGAGGCGACGGCATCGACCCGCAGGCCGTCGACCCCGTAGCGCTCGAGCCAGTACAGGGCGTTGCCCACCAGGAAGTTGCGCACCTCGGTGCGGCCCAGGTTGTAGATCAGCGTGTTCCAGTCGTTGTGGAAGCCTTCGCGCGGGTCGGCGTATTCGTAGAGGGCGGTGCCGTCGAAGCGACCGAGGCCGTGGGCGTCGGTCGGAAAGTGCGCGGGCACCCAGTCGAGCAGAACACCGAGGCCGGCGGCGTGGCACTGGGCCACGAAGCGCTGGAAGCCCTCGGGCGGGCCGAACCGGGCGGTGGGGGCGTACAGGCCGATGGGCTGGTAGCCCCAGGAGCCGTCGAACGGATGCTCGCTGATGGGCATCAGTTCCAGATGGGTGAAGCCCATGCCGGCGGCATAGGGCACCAGGCTGGCGGCGAGTTCGTCCCAGTCGAGCCAGCGGTTGCCTTCTTCGGTGATGCGGCGCCAAGAGGCCAGGTGCACCTCGTAGATGCTCATGGGCGCGTCGTGCGCATTGGCCGCACGCCGGGCCGGATCGATGGGCTGCACCGGCGGCATGGGGGCGACCACGCTGGCCGTGGCAGGCCGGAATTCAGCCTGGAGCGCATAGGGATCGGTCTTGTCGGGCAACTGCTCACCCTCGCGGGAATGAATGCGGTACTTGTAGCAGGCACCGGCTTCGACGCCCGGCAGGAAGATCTCCCAGACGCCGCATTGGGGCCGCAGGCGCATGGGATGGCGCCGGCCGTCCCAGAAGTTGAAGTCGCCGACCACGCTGACGCGCGACGCATTGGGTGCCCACACGGCGAAGCTGGTGCCGGCCACGCCATCCATGGTGCGCAGGCTGGCGCCCAGCACCTCGTGCGGCCGCAGGTGCGAACCTTCGCCCAGCAGCCACATCGCCATGTCGTCGAGCACCGGGCCGAAGCGGTATGGGTCGTCTTCCAGTGTGTGGTGGCCATCGCGCCAGAAAATGCGGAAGCAGTGGGACTGCGCGCCGGGTGCCGGGCCGGCAGCCTCAAAGAATCCTTCGGGATGGCATTCGCTCAGGTTGGCCAACAGCCGGCCCGTGGCGACGTCGAGCACCTCGACCGCGGAGGCGCCGGGCAAAAAGGCCCGGAACGAAACGCGGTTGTCCGGCAAAGGCTGCGGGCCGAGCACCGAGAAAGAATCGCCGTGGCGGGCGCCGACGATGGCGTCGATGTCTTGGGAGGTCAGAGTGGGCATGGCGTGGGAGGTCGGCGGAAGAAACAAGGACGTGTGCAGGCCTGAACAGTATGCACAGATCGGGCATGGAGAAGATGCGGCACGGCAGCTGTTGCGTGAGCGAAAGCAACAAGCCGCATGCCTTGCGATCCGCTGTTCACCTCATGCCGGCAGGGCGCTGCGCCGATGCGGTACGGGCAGACGAGAAGCACGATGGGGTGTGCGGCCCGTGCTGCCCGTGCGGCGCCTGCTGCCCGTGCGGCGCCTGCGGCACGGTCCCGCACGGTTTCACGCCGGCCCGATGTGCCCGGCTCAGGCCGGCAGGGCGTCGGGCTCGACGTGCCAGATCTGCCGCGCGTATTCGCGGATGGTGCGGTCCGACGAGAACACGCCCATGCCGGCCACGTTGGTGATGGCGCGGGCGCACCAGTCGGCGGGCCGGCGGTACAAGTCATCGACCCGTGACTGCGCGCCCACATAGGAGGCGTAATCGGCGAGCAGCAGGTAGTGGTCGCCACCCCACAGCAGCGAGTCGATCAGCGCCCGGTAGCGGCCCGGCTCCGCTGCCGAGAACTGGCCACCCGCGATGGCGTCCAGCACGGCCTTGAGGCTCGGGTTGTTGTCGTAGTAGCGCATGGGCTGGTAGCCGC
>JAQGNA010000028.1 GCA_028292075.1 Rhodoferax sp.
CTGGGGTTGGCTGGTTGTGGCGGCGGAGGCGGCGGTGGCACCACCGACTCCGGCAGCACGGTCGGAACCGGTACGGGCGGAGGCAGCACCGGCGGCACGGGCGGCACTTGCGTGGCCGCGTCGCAGCAAACGCCGGTTGCGGTGACGCAGGTTTCGGTGCTCGCGCGCAGCGCCGCAGGCAGCACCGCGGCAAGCGTGGCAAGTGCGGACCAAGGCGGTCTTACCGCGCGCGCCGCGTTGGCGCCCCGGGCCCGCCTGGTGGCGCTGGCCGAGGTCACACCCGCCAAGCTGGCCAGCGAAACCAGCCTCACCGGACTGGGTGGCGGTCCACGCAAGGTCGGGTTTGCAAGGGCCTTGCCGTCCGCGGCACTAGATTGGCAAACGCTTGCCGATGGCCGCAAGTCGGCTTCGATCAGTGTGACCTCGCCAGCCGCCAAGGCGGTTCGCCTGGGTCTGCTGGTGCGCAGCCTGCCCGGCGATGCCACCGTGCGCATCTATGCGCAGGGTGCGGGCCAGGGGTTCGAAGTGCCGGCCGCCGAGGTGCTGGCTGCTTTGAAGGCAACCGTCGCGGCCGGTGCCACTGGAGACGCCGCACGCACCTACTGGGCGCCGGCCGTCAATGGCGCCGAGGTCACCCTCGAGGTCTCTCTGCCAGCGGGCGCCGACACGGCCAAGGTCGACGTGGCGGTGCCGCAGTTGTCGCATCTTTTTGCGCTGCCCACTTACGACGACGGCGCCTCCGCCAGCGTCAAGCCCAAGATCGGCGAGGCAGCCAGCTGCGAGACCGATGCCACCTGCGACGCCAGCTTCCAGGCCGAGTCGAACGCGGTCGCGCGCATCGTTTTTGTCGACCAGGGCGCGTCCTACCAGTGCACCGGCACGTTGCTGAACGATCAGCTGGGCAGCGGCACGCCGTACCTCCTGACCGCCAACCATTGCATCTCGACCCAGGCGGCGGCGACCACCCTGCAGAGCTACTGGTTCTACCGCGCACCCACCTGCGGCGCCGGCACGCTGAGCCCGGCGGCCACCACGCGCTCCGGAGGCGCCACGCTGCTCTACGCCAGTGCCCGCACCGACACCTCTTTCATGCGGCTCAATAACGCGCCGCCGGCGGGCGTCACCTACGCCGGCTGGTCGGTGGCGGCGCCACCCGTGACGGCGCCGGTTGGCACGCTGCACCATCCCGAGGGCGACCTGCTCAAGCTCAGCCAGGGCACGGTCAAGTCGTACCAGAACTGCACGGTGTCGAGCTCCGGCCTGACCTGCAGCACCAGCACCGACGGCAGCGGCAGCTTCGTCGATGCACTGTTCACCTCCGGCAGCACCGAGGAGGGCAGCAGTGGCGCGGCGCTGTTCCAGAACATCGGCGGCTCGCGTTATGTCATCGGCCAGCTGTATGGCGGCAGCTCGAGCTGCTCGGTGCGCTCGGGCAGCAACATCTACGGCCGGTTCGACGCCGCCTACAACAGCGCACTCAAGCAGTGGCTGGCGGCACCGGTGGTCCCTACCTGCTGACCATGCCATCACAACGACGGGCCCTGGCAAACATGCGGGGCCCGTTGTTGTTTCTGGATGCCGGCCGTGCGCCGTCGGCAGGAAAGTCGAGCGTCGCCGCACGAAGCCACGACGACCCATCCACAGTGCTTTCCGGGCAATCTGCCACGGTCTGCCTCGGGCCGCCTGGCGCTTAAGCCTTGCGCAAGCAGGGGCACGGCCGTCAGCCGTTGGCGCCCAGTCGTTAAAATAGAGTTCGAAACCAGCCGCTGCCCGCGGCTTTTTTCATCTTAATTTTCAGGGCCATGTAGAGGACTACCATGTACAAAAACCTCGCCGCCACGCTCGTGGCCGCTTGTTGTTTCCATTCCGTTTTTGCCCAGGCGCCGGTGCAGGCCGCCGCCACGGCGCCGGCTGCGCCGCTGAAGGCCGCCTTCGTCTATGTGGCGCCGCTCACTTCCATGGGCTGGGTTCACCAGCACGACGAAGGACGCAAGGCCGTCGAGGCGGCGCTGGGCGCCCGGGTCCAGACCACTTATGTGGAAAACGTGCCGGAAGGGCCGGACGCCGAACGCGTGATCCGCGACCTCGCGCTGCAGGGCAACAAGCTCATCTTCACGCCCAGCTTCGGGTACATGGAGCCCACGATGAAGGTGGCGCGCGATTTCCCTGATGTGCGCTTCGAGTCGGTCACCGGCTACAAGACGGCCGACAACGTGGCTGCCGCCAACGCGCGCTACTACGAAGGCCGTTACCTGGCCGGCATTGCCGCCGGTCGCATGACCCGGAGCCATGTGGCGGGCTATGTGGCGGGCTTTCCCATTCCCGAGGTGTTGCAGGGGCTCAACGCCTTCACCCGCGGCATGCGCTCGGTGGACCCACAGGCCAGCGTGAAGGTGGTCTGGCTGAACGCCTGGTTCGACCCTGGCCGGGAACGCGATGCCGCCATGACCCTCTTCAATCAGAACGTGGACGTGATCGCCTTCCACACCGGCTCCAACGCCGTGATGGTCGCTGCCCAGGAGCGCGGCAAGCTGGCCGTGGCCTACCACTCCGACATGCGCAGCATTGCACCCGACGCCCAGATCGTCGCGGTGACGCATGAATGGGGCGCCTAC
>JAQGNA010000079.1 GCA_028292075.1 Rhodoferax sp.
GGCGTGCTCGAGGCCACGCTGCAGGCGCTGATGCGCAGCACGGGGTCGCCG
Source organism: Rhodoferax sp. (assembly GCA_028292075.1). The sequence continues at coordinate 52 of JAQGNA010000079.1, forward strand.
GCCACCGAACTGCTGGCCTGGCTCGGGCCCTGCATCGGCCCGTCGGCGTTCGAGGTGGGCGATGAAGTACGGCAAGCCTTCGTGGCCACACAGGCGGACGCTGCCGACTGCTTTACGCCCCACACGGTTGGTGCAACGGTTGACGAGGGCGAACTTGGTGAACCTTCTAAACCGCGCAAATGGCTCGCGGACCTGCCCGCGCTGGCCCGCCTGCGCCTGCGCGCGGCCGGACTGGGCGATGTTCAGCTGCACGGCAATGACGGCGGTGCCGCCTGGTGCACCGTCGGCAACGCTTCAAGGTTCTTTTCGTACCGGCGCGACGGCGTCACCGGCCGGATGGCCGCCTGCATCTGGCTCGGGTGACGGCGTGGCCGTTGTGTCGTCAGGGGCTGCGGTGGCCGCATTGGCTTCGGCCGTCGCCATGATGTGCGCGCGTTCTGCGTCTTCGCGTGCCTTGATCTGGCGGCGACGCCCCGGACTTCCCATCAGGTAAACCACCAGTGCCACAGGTACCGCGCCATAGAGTAAAAAGGTGAACACTGCGCCGAGAATGGTCCCGGTGCTGTTGGTGGCTTCCGCCACCGCCATCATGAGGGCGACATAGATCCAGGCGATTACAACTAGGTACATAACGAAGCATTGCCTCTGCGAGGGGACTCTGTAAAAATCCCGGGTTTACCCTGATAACTAGACTAGGAGACAACATGCATTCTGAGCCAGACTGGGCCGAATCGGCCCGTCAATTCCAACAGAAGATGAGCACATCATTGACTGAAGGCTGGACCAAATCCCTGGCGCAGGCATCGCAGGCCTTCCAGTCCGGTGGCAAGCCGCCCGTGGTCGATGGTGCCGGCATGCCGGCCTTGCCGAAGATCGCATTCTCACCGGCCAAGCTGCAGGCCTTGCAGCAGCAGTACCTCGAAGAGTCGGCCAAGCTCTGGAACATCAGCCTGGACGCGAGCCTCATCGGCAAGGACCGCCGCTTTTCGGATCCCGCCTGGATCAACAACCCGTTCGCCGCCTTCTCGGCCGCCGCCTACCTGCTCAACACGCGCACGCTGATGGGCCTCGCCGAAGCGGTCGAGACCGACGACAAGACCAAGGCGCGCATCCGCTTTGCCGTGGAGCAGACCGCGGCCGCGTCGGCGCCGAGCAACTTCCTGGCCTTCAACGCCGCGGCCCAGAAGATGGCGCTCGAGACCAAGGGCGAAAGCATCGCCAAGGGTTTGAAGAACCTCATGCATGACATGCAGCAGGGCCATGTGTCGATGACCGACGAAAGCCTGTTCGAGGTGGGTCGCAACGTGGCCACCACCGAAGGCGCCGTGGTCTTCGAGAACGAGTTCTTCCAACTCATCGAGTACAAGCCCATTCAGGCCGACGGCAGCAAGGCCGCCAAGGTGTTCGAGCGGCCGCTGCTGCTGGTGCCGCCCTGCATCAACAAGTACTACATCCTCGACCTCCAGCCCGAAAACTCGCTGATCCGTTACGCGGTCGAGCAGGGCAACCGCACCTTCGTGGTGAGCTGGCGCAACCCCGACAAGTCGATGGGCGACAAGACCTGGGACAACTACATCGAGGACGCGGCCATCAAGGCGATCCAGGTCACGCAGGAGATCACCGGCGCCGAGACCATCAACACACTCGGCTTCTGCGTCGGCGGCACCATCCTCACCACGGCGCTGGCCGTGCTGGCGGCGCGCGGCGAGAAGCCGGCCGAGAGCGTGACCCTGCTGACCACGCTGCTCGACTTCAGCGACACCGGCATCCTCGACCTGTTCATCGACGAAGGCATGGTGGCCTACCGCGAGCTGCAGATGGGCAAGAATGGCCTCTTGCCCGGCGGCGAACTGTCGTCCACCTTCAGCTTCCTGCGACCGAACGACCTGGTCTGGAACTACGTGGTGGGCAACTACCTCAAGGGCGAGACGCCGCCGCCGTTCGACCTGCTCTACTGGAACAGCGACGCCACCAACCTGCCTGGCCCGTTCTACGCTTGGTACCTGCGCAATACCTACCTCGAGAACCGCCTCATCGAGCCCGGCGCGCTGACCGTCTGCGGCGAGAAGATCGACCTTGGCCTGGTCGATGCACCGGCCTACATCTACGGCTCGCGCGAGGACCACATCGTGCCGATCAACGCGGCCTATGCCTCTACCCAGGTGCTGCAGGGCAAGAAGCGTTTCGTGATGGGCGCCTCGGGCCACATTGCCGGCGTGATCAATCCACCTGCCAAGAAGAAGCGCAGCCACTGGACCAGCCCCGCAGCCAAATTCCCCGCCGATCTGCAGGAGTGGGTGGGCAGCGCCACCGAGCATCCCGGCAGCTGGTGGACCGACTGGGCCGCCTGGCTCAAGGGCCACGCGGGCAAGCAGATTGCCGCACCCGCCACCTACGGCAAAGGCAAGTACAAGGCGCTGGAGCCGGCGCCCGGCCGGTACGTCAAGGCCAAGGCCTGATCCGACAACGTCGCCATGGACGCCACGAACGTCTCATGGTGCACTGAACGCAGTGAATCTGGCGCCGCACGATAGTACGGGGCCATGCCAGAAGAACCAGGTCCAGCGCCTCTGATCACGGGATGCCAGGGCCAAGCCAACCATCAACAACTCAGGAGCCATCCATGGAAGACATCGTCATCGTTTCAGCAGCCCGCACCGCCGTCGGCAAATTCGGCGGAAGCCTTGCCAAGATCCCCGCGACCGAACTTGGCGCCGCGGTCATCAAGGAAGTGCTGGCCCGTAGCGGCCTGAACGCCGGGCAGATCAACGAAGTCATCATGGGCCAGGTGTTGGCCGCCGGTGCCGGCCAGAACCCGGCGCGGCAGTCGGTCATCAAGAGCGGACTTGACCAGGGCACGCCCGGCCTGACGATCAACGCCGTGTGCGGCTCCGGACTCAAGGCCGTCATGCTGGCCGCGCAAGCCGTGGCTTACGGCGACAGCGAGATCGTCATCGCCGGTGGACAGGAGAACATGAGCGCATCGCCGCACGTGCTGCTGGGTTCGCGCGACGGCCAGCGCATGGGCGACTGGAAGATGATCGACACCATGATCACCGACGGCCTGTGGGACGTCTACAACCAGTACCACATGGGCATCACGGCCGAGAACGTGGCCAAGAAGTACGGCATCACCCGCGAGATGCAGGACGCCCTGGCGCTGGCCAGCCAGCAGAAGGCCTCCGCCGCCCAGGAAGCAGGCCGCTTCAAGGACGAGATCGTGCCTTTCACCATTCCTCAGCGCAAGGGTGACCCGGTCGTCTTCGCGAACGACGAATTCATCAACAAGAAGACCACCGCCGAAGCGCTGGCCGGCCTGCGCCCCGCCTTCGACAAGGCCGGTGGCGTGACCGCCGGCAATGCTTCCGGCATCAACGACGGCGCCGCCGCGGTGATGGTCATGACCGCCAAGATGGCGGCTTCGCTGGGCCTCACGCCACTGGGCCGCATCGCCAGCTTCGCCACGGTCGGCCTCGACCCGGCGATCATGGGCATGGGCCCGGTGCCGGCCGCCAAGAAGGCGCTGGAGCGCGCCGGCTGGAAGCCACAGGACCTCGATCTGCTCGAGATCAACGAAGCCTTTGCCGCACAGGCCTGCGCCGTCAACAACGAAATGGGCTGGGACACGAGCAAGGTCAACGTGAATGGCGGCGCCATTGCGATTGGTCACCCTATTGGTGCGTCTGGCTGCCGTATTTTGGTCACGTTGCTGCACGAAATGGTTCGGCGCGACGCCAAGAAGGGCATTGCGTCCCTCTGCATCGGCGGCGGCATGGGAGTTGCCCTAACTATCGAGCGTTGATTTCGCGCCCACAATGTCCTACAGAGGCCGCAGGGAGGAACCGTCGGCCTCTGCCGGATGTGCCGCGCCCCCGGGCGCGCTTCGCACATGCGTTCAACGATTCATTAGCAGAGAGATAGAGAGGAACACACCATGAGCCAAAAAGTAGCTTACGTCACCGGCGGGATGGGCGGCATCGGAACGGCCATCTGCCAGCGTCTGCACCAGGATGGCTTCAAAGTCATCGCCGGCTGCGGTCCTACCCGCGACCATGCCAAGTGGCTGGCCGAACAGTCCGCGCAGGGCTTCACGTTTCACGCGTCGGTCGGCAACGTCGGCTCGTGGGATTCCACGGTCGAGGCCTTTACCAAGACCAAGGCCGAGCACGGCGTCATCGACGTGCTGGTCAACAACGCCGGCATCACCAAGGACCGCATGTTCCTGAAGATGTCGCGCGACGACTGGGACTCGGTGATCGAGACCAACCTGAACAGCATGTTCAACGTCACCAAGCAGGTGGTGGCCGACATGGTGGAAAAGGGCTGGGGCCGCATCATCAACATCTCGTCGGTCAACGGCGAGAAGGGCCAGGCGGGCCAGACCAATTACTCCGCGGCCAAGGCCGGCATGCACGGCTTCTCGATGGCCCTGGCGCAGGAACTGGCCACCAAGGGCGTGACGGTCAACACCGTGAGCCCGGGCTACATCGGCACCGACATGGTCAACGCGATCCGCGAAGACGTGCTGGCCAAGATCGTCGCCACCGTGCCGGTCAAGCGCCTCGGCAAGCCGAGCGAAATCGCCTCCATCATCGCCTGGCTGGCGTCGGAAGAAGGCGGCTACGCAACAGGTGCTGACTTCTCGGTGAACGGCGG
>JAQGNA010000117.1 GCA_028292075.1 Rhodoferax sp.
TTGCCGCCAACTCCACGCTGCTCGCCGCCAAGGTCACGGAGCGCAGTGCCGAGACCGGGGAGCACTACATCACCCGCGAGCCCGGCGAATACGTCAGCATGCTGCGCAAGGCCGCAGGTGGCGGCGCGCTGACCGGCCTGACGACGCTGCTCAAGTTCGCCGTGGTCGCGCTGGGGCTGTCGGCTTTCTGGAGCGGTTTCTGGTCGAGCCTGGTCTATGCTGGCAGCTTCGTGCTGATCCAGCTGCTGCACTGCACGCTGGCCACCAAGCAGCCGGCCATGACGGCCCCCGCCATGGCGGCCAAGCTCAAGAACCTGGACAGCGCCGACGCGGTCACCGCCTTCGTCGACGAGGTGACCCACCTGGTGCGGTCGCAGGTGGCGGCGGTGCTGGGCAACGTGGTGGTGGTGTTTCCGGTGGTGCTGGCGCTGAACGCGCTGGTGCAGGCCGCGCTGGGCCATCCGATGATCGACGCCAAGGGCGCCCAGCATGTGTTCGACACGCTGCACCTGCTCAGCCCGGCGCTGCTGTTCGCCGCGTTCACCGGCCTGCTGCTGTTCGCGGCCAGCATCATCGCCGGCTGGGCGGAAAACTGGTTCGTGCTGCACAAGCTCGATTCCGCCATGCGCTACAACCCGCGCATCACTTCCCTGCTGGGCCATGCCCGGGCGGTGCGGTGGTCGGTGTTCATGCGGGACAACATTTCGGGCTTCGCTTCCAACATCTCCTTGGGCTTCATGCTCGGCCTGATCCCGGCGTTTGCCGGCTTCTTCGGCATCGGCATCGACGTGCGGCACGTGACGTTGTCCACGGGGCAACTGGCAGCGGCTTGCGCCTCGCTCGGCTGGGGCGTGGTGCACAACCCGGCGCTGTGGTGGTGCGTGGCGTCGATCCCGCTGATCGGCGCACTGAACCTCGGCGTGAGCTTCTACGCTGCGTTCCGCATCGCGCTGCAGGCGCACAACGTGAGTGGCGTGGACCGCGCCCGCATCCGCTCGGCGATCTGGACGCGCTGGCGCCGGCAGCCGCTGAGCTTCTTCATTCCATCGCGCCGCGCCGTCACACCGGCATAGTTCGCGCCGCATCGATTCCGTCGCTGCATCGACCATTGGACAAGGACGCCAGCACACTTTCTGAACAGTGTTGTGCGCGGCCTGCCGTCATATCTGACGCCAACGTGCCGTCAACTGTCGGCTTTGTCCTGCACGCGGCCGGCGCATTGGCGCCTACACTTCACGGTGCATTTCACCAATTTTGCGGAACACAACAATTTGACGTTTCTTTCCTGCCCGACACCGGAGACCACTTCGTCGGCCCAGATGCCCCGCCCCTCCCCTGTGCCTGACAGACCCAGCTTTTCCCTAACCGACAGGGGTTCTCACCCCGCCGCAGGCCCGCCATGGCAGCAAGCGTCTCTCGGTCGCCCTGCCGATGAAGCCCGTGCCTTGCGCGCCCCGCACAACCTGTTCACGGCGGCGCGGCAAGACGATCGACAGACCGAAGAATTCACTGACCTGTCGCCTACCGAAGACGCCGCCCGGCTGCCAATGACGGCATGGCACAACGGCACCGTGCCAGGCCAGGCGCTGCAACCCCAAGACGGAGACATCCCACATGCATGAACTCATGGCCTTCTGGGCCGAATGGGCCCGCCCCACGGCTGGCTCCCCCACCGTGGTCTGGTCGCTCCTGCTGGCCGTCGCCGCGGCAGTGGGCTACCTGGTCCAGCGTTACACCGGGCTGCCAAAGGTGGCTGGCTATTCGATCGTCGGCGCCTTCGCCGGTTTTGCCGGGTTCACCGGTGTGGTGTGGCCGCTGCAGGGCACCGGCCTGTTTCTGCTGGAGCTGGGCATTGCCGTGGTGCTGTTCGAGGCAGGCGCGCGCATTCCGCTGCGCTGGTTCCGCCACAACCCGATGGTGCTGGTGCAGAGCCTCTTCGAGTCGGCCGTGACCTTTGCGGCGGTGTACGCCGTGCTGCGCTGGTTCGACATCGACCGCAGCATCGCCGAGCCGCTGTCCATCGTGGCGGTGGTCGCGTCGCCGGCCGTGCTGACCCGCGTCGTCATGGACGCCCAGGCGTCGGGCCCGGTGACCGACCGCGCCATCGTGCTGTCCACGCTGAACACGCTCTATGCACTGACGCTTGGCACAACCATGGCCGGCGTGATGGACGCGCCGCGCGGCGACATGGCGGCCAGCGTCTACCCGGTGGCGACGCTGCTCGGCCTGTCGTTCGTGGTGGCGGCCCTGCTGGCATTGTCCATGCGCACCGCGCTGCGGGTGATGAGCCCCACCAGCGAAAACACTTCCATGCTGCTGCTGGCGCTGATTGCCGCCGGCACGGCGCTGGCCGGCCTGTTCGGCGCCTCGTCCGCGCTGGGCGCGCTCATGGCCGGCATGCTGCTCAAACAGCTCAACCCGCGGCCCTGGGCCTGGCCGCGCCAGCTGGGCACCGCCGCGGCCATGCTGACGATGCTGATGTTCGTGCTGGTGTCCACCGTGGCCGCCCAGGCACCCTGGAGCCATGCGGTGAGCGGCGTGGTGCTGGCGCTGGTGGCGGTGCGGGCGCTGGCCAAGATCACCGGCCTCACGCTGGCCAGCTTCGGCAGCGGCATGCGGCTGCGCCAGGCC
>JAQGNA010000125.1 GCA_028292075.1 Rhodoferax sp.
AGCGGGCGCCGATCTGGCTGAGCACCGACTTGCGCGACGGCAACCAGGCGCTGATCGAGCCCATGGACATGGCCCGCAAGCTGAAGATGTTCGAGATGCTGGTGAAGATCGGCTTCAAGGAAATCGAAGTGGGCTTTCCGTCCGCCTCGCAGGTCGAATTCGACTTTGTCCGCAAGCTCATCGAAGACGACATGGTTCCGGAGGACGTGACGATTCAGGTGCTGACCCAGGCGCGCGAGCCCCTCATTCGCCGCACCTTCGAATCGCTCGCCGGAGCGCCGCGCGCCATCGTCCATCTGTACAACGCCGTGGCGCCGGTCATGCGGCGCGTGGTGCTGGGCATGGACGAGGACGGCATTGTGGCGCTGGCCACCGCCAATGCGCAGTTGTTCAAGGACATCGCGGCCAAGCAACCGGGCACGAAATGGACCTTCCAGTATTCACCCGAGATGTTCTCCGGCACGGAGCTGGCTTTTTCCAAGCGCGTGGTCGATGCCGTCACCGCCGTCTGGGAGCCAACCCCTGCGCACAAATGCATCATCAACCTGCCTTCGACGGTGGAGCATTGCACCCCGAACATCTTTGCCGACATGATGGAATGGATGCACCGCCACCTCGCCCGGCGCGAGGCCATTGTGTTGTCGGTCCACCCGCACAACGACCGAGGCACCGGCACGGCGGCCGGGGAGTTCGCGTTGATGGCCGGGGCCGACCGCATCGAGGGCTGCCTCTTCGGCAACGGTGAACGCACCGGCAATCTCGATCTTGTCAACGTGGCCCTCAATCTGTACACGCAGGGCATTTCACCCGGCCTCGATTTCTCGGAGATCGACGAGATCCGCCGCACGGTGGAGCACTGCAACCAGTTGCCGGTGCACCCGCGGCATCCGTATGCCGGCGACCTGGTCTACACCTCGTTCTCTGGCTCACACCAGGACGCGATCAAGAAAGCCTTTACGGCCCGCAAGCCGGACGAACTCTGGGACATCCCCTATCTTCCGGTGGATCCGAAAGACCTGGGCCGCAGCTACGAGGCTGTGATCCGCGTCAACAGCCAGTCCGGCAAGGGCGGCATCGCCTACCTGCTCGAAAGCGAATACGGCCTCGAATTGCCGCGCCGCCTGCAGATCGAATTCAGCCAGGTGGTTCAGCGGGTGATGGACCAGGGTGGCAAGGAACTCACCGCCAAGGACCTCTGGCAATTGTTCGACCACGAGTATGCCGTCGACAGCGTGGCCACTCCGACGCACCAGCTGCGCGAGGACGCCTCAGCGTCCGGTCCGGCAGCCGTTCGGCTGTCAGCCCGGGTGCAGTTGCAGGGGCGTGAACTGGCGGTGCAGGGGCAGGGCACCGGGCCGATCGAAGCCTTCGTGAACGGCCTCAATGACGCAACCGGCGACACGGTGCGTGTGCTCGACTACCACGAGCATGCCATCGGCGCCGGCGCCGACGCCAAGGCAGTGGCTTACCTGGAATTGCGCATCAACGAGCGAGAGACCTGGTTCGGCGTCGGCATCGATGCCAACATTGTCTCGGCGTCGCTCAAGGCGATTCTTTCCGGCCTGCAACGCGCACGGCAGGGCGGCATCGGTTCCGGCGAAAATGCCAATCTCGCCGGAGAAGTTGCCGAAGCCTGACCAGGGGATCGAAGCCGCGCGACCCTACATGACAAGACCGAAGGAGCACCCCATGACCGACAAACTCATCATTTTCGACACCACCCTGCGCGATGGCGAGCAGTCACCGGGTGCCTCCATGACGCGGGACGAAAAGCTGCGCATCGCGCGCCAGCTGGAGCGCCTCAAGGTCGATGTGATCGAGGCGGGTTTCGCCGCCAGTTCCAACGGTGACTTCGAATGCGTGCAGGCCATTGCGCGTGCCGTGCGCGAGTCGACGATCTGCTCGCTGTCGCGTGCCAACGACCGCGACATCTCGCGTTCGGCCGAAGCCTTGAAAGACGCCGAACGTGCGCGCATCCACGTGTTCATCGCCACCTCGGCGCTGCACATGGAAAAGAAGCTGCGCATGACGCCCGACCAGGTGTTCGAACAGGCGAAGCAGTCGGTGCGTTTCGCCCGCAACCTGGTGGGCGACATCGAGTTCAGCCCGGAAGACGGCTACCGCAGCGATGAAGACTTTTTGTGCCGCGTGCTCGAGGCGGTCATCGCCGAGGGCGCCACCACCATCAACGTACCCGACACGGTGGGCTACGCCATTCCCGAGCTGTACGGCCAGTTCATCCTGAACCTGCGCCAGCGCATTCCCAACAGCGACAAGGCCATCTGGTCGGTGCATTGCCATAACGACCTTGGCATGGCGGTGGCCAATTCGCTGGCCGGCGTGAAGATTGGCGGTGCCCGCCAGGTCGAATGCACCATCAACGGCCTGGGCGAACGTGCAGGCAACTGCTCGCTGGAGGAGATCGTGATGGCGGTGAAGACCCGCAAGGACTACTTCGGGCTTGAACTGAACATCGACGCCAAACACATCCTCGCCACCAGCCGCATGGTCAGCCAGACGACCGGCTTCGTGGTTCAGCCGAACAAGGCGGTGGTTGGCGCCAATGCGTTTGCGCATGCTTCCGGTATCCACCAGGATGGCGTGCTGAAAGCGCGCGACACCTACGAGATCATGCGGGCCGAAGACGTGGGCTGGAGCCACAACAAGATCGTGCTGGGCAAGCTCAGCGGCCGCAACGCCTTCAAGCAGCGGCTGCAGGAACTCGGCGTGGCCATGGAAAGCGAGGCGGACATCAACGCCGCCTTCGCCCGCTTCAAGGAACTGGCCGACCGCAAGAGCGAGATCTTCGACGAGGACATCCTTGCGCTGGTAAGCGACGAGAGCGTGGCACACGACAACGAACAGTACTGCTTTGTTTCGCTTTCACAGCACAGCGAGACGGGCGAGCGTCCGCGGGCGAGCATCGTGTTTTCGGTCAATGGCCAGGAGGTGCATGGCGAATCCGACGGCAATGGGCCGGTCGATGCTTCGCTCAAGGCCATCGAGACCCATGTGAAAAGCGGCGCCGAGATGGTGCTGTATTCGGTCAACGCCATCAGCGGCTCCACCGAGAGCCAGGGCGAGGTGACGGTGCGGCTGCAAAACAGCGGCCGGGTGGTGAACGGCGTGGGCGCGGACCCGGACATCATCGTGGCCTCCGCCAAGGCCTACCTCAGCGCGCTCAACAAGCTGCAGAGCAAGGCCGACCGGGTTGCCGCCCAGGGCTGACGTTCACGCCGCCGCCATGCAGCCGCAGCGCTTCGACGCTGTCGACGCGCTGCGCGGCCTGGCGATGGTCTGGATGACGGCGTTCCATTTCTGTTTCGACCTGCAGAATTTTGGCTATCTGCGCCAGGACTTTTACAACGACCCGCTCTGGACCTGGCAGCGCACCTGCATCCTCAGCCTCTTCCTTTTCTGTGCCGGCCTGGGGCAGGGCATTGCCGTCCTGCAAGGCCAGTCGTGGCCGCGGTTCTGGCGCAGGTGGCGGCTGGTGGCGGTCTGTGCCTTGCTGGTCACGGCCGGTTCATTCGTGATGTTCCCCCGCAGCTTCATCTATTTTGGCGTGCTGCATGGTCTGGTCGTCATGCTGATCGTTGCCCGGCTCACGGCCGGCTGGGGACGGTGGCTGTGGCTCGCGGGCCTGCTGGCGATCGCATCGCCCTTGATGGCCGAACAGGTCCTGGCTGGCACCGGCGTGGCTGCATGGTTCAACGCCCGGCCCTTGAACTGGATCGGCTGGATCACCCGCAAACCGATCACCGAAGACTTTGTGCCAATGTTTCCTTGGCTCGGCGTGATGTGGTGGGGCCTGGCGAGTGCCGAGTGGTTTGATCGGGTCAATCGGGTCACTCCGAAAACTGGAGTCAAGCCGGCAGAGCTGGCCGCCAGGCCGTTGCCAGGTCCGGCTGGCCTGCTGGCCCGGCTGGGTCGTTGGAGCCTGCCGTACTACATGCTGCACCAGCCGGTGATGATCGCCCTGGTCGCGGCCTGGTCGGCAACGGCGGGCCGCCCATAAAAAACGCGGCCTGAGCCGCGTTTCTTGTTGTGGGGTGAGAGGCCCTTATTCGACCTTGGCCTTGGTGCGCAATTCCTGCTGGAATGCGGCCAGCTTTTGCTGCTGCATCTGCTGGGCGATTTGCGGCTTCACCTCTTCGAACTTCGGCAGCTGGGCGGTGCGCTCGTCGTCCAGGCGGATGACGTGGTAACCGAACTGGGTCTTCACCGGGGTGTCGG
>JAQGNA010000279.1 GCA_028292075.1 Rhodoferax sp.
CAGGCCGCCGTGACCAGCGCGGACACGCCGGGGCCGGTGCTGAGGGCCAGCGTGCCGACCAGCAGGCCCGCCACGACCACGGCCAGCACCTCCACGGTCTGGGCCCACGCCGGGCGGTACAGGAAGCCGTCGGTCAGGGCCTGCTCCAGCACCTGCGCATGCACCTCGACCCCCGGGATCACTTCGCCGCGCGCATTGAACCGCAGGTCCATCAGGCCCTGCGCAGAACTGCCCACCAGCAGCAGACGACCGCTCAGAGCGTCCGCCGGCACGCTGCCGTCCAGCACGCGCCAGGCCGGAATGGTGCGGGCCGGTGCGGCGGCGCTGTAGTGCACCCAGACCTCGCCGCGTTCCGTCGTGGGAAAGACGATCTGCCCGACACGCAATTCCTTCAGGCCGCCGCCTGGCTGGTCGGCCCCGCGCAACAGGTAGTTGGCGGCGCCCTGCCCCACCCGCAACATTTCGGGCACCAGTGTCGGCATCAACCGGCCGTCCACCTGCAGCACCAGCGGCACTCGGCGCACCACGCCGTCGCGGTCCGGCAGAAAAACCAGGGCGCCGTTGCCCGCCGCGGCGCGGGCCAGCACCGGCAAGGCGGCCACCGTGCTTCCGAAGGTCGGCACTGCGGAGGCGGCATCGGCGCCCATCAGCACATACGGTGCTCCGGCGGGCAGCGGCTCACCACCTGGTGACATGACAGGTTCGCGCGGCCCGGCACCAAGCGCCTGGACCGAGAAGCCCAGCACCACCGGCGCACCGGTCAGCGCGCGGGCGAACACCTGGTCATGGTCGGGCAGACCGGCCAGCGCGGCACGGCCGGCGGCCGGCAAAGGCCATAGCCCCGCCACGGCGGCGGGTGAGGTGCGGTCAGGCTCGGCGAACACCACGTCGAAGCCGACAGCCGCGGCCTGCGCGGCCTTGAGCCTGTCGACCAGCTCGGCCAGCCGCGTACGGGGCCAGGGCCACTGCCCGAGGCGACGCAGGCTTTCTTCGTCGACGTCGATGACACGGACCGCAGTGTCCTGGTACGCACGCGGATGCCAGCGCTGGTATTGATCGAAGACGGCATGGCGCAGGGTCTGCAACGGCAGTGGTTCGGCCAGCATGGCGAGCACCGCCGCGCCGACGATGGCAAGCAGCACCAGGCCATGCGCCGCATCGCGCCAGCGCCGGCCGCCAAGAGCGGCTAGCGCGCCCAAGATGGCAACGCAACGGCCCAACGGGAGGGCACGAAAAGCTGGCGGGCGGGCTGGGGCATGGAGAGTCCTGAAAGGCGTCCTGGCTGGCGATCCCGACAATATATCGCCAGCCAGCGCTCGACGGTGCAGGACACGGCCGCGTCAGCGGGCTGTCGGGCGGCCAAGCTGTCGGACCAGTGATGAAGCGACCGTTTCAGCCCAGGTGCGACCGGGCCCAGCGGACGATGTCGGCCGCACCCATGGCGCCGGGCTGGCGCGCCACCTCGCGGCCGTTCACGAAGAGCGCCAGTGTGGGAATGCTGCGGATCTGGAAACGGGCGCCGAGCGCCTGCACCGCCTCGGTGTCGACCTTGGCGAGCCGCATGCCGGGCTCCAGCTGCGCCGCCGCCTGCTCGAAGGCGGGCGCCATGGTCCGGCAGGGTCCGCACCACGGCGCCCAAAAATCGACCAGCACCGGAATCTGGTTGCGCCCGATGTGCCGGTCGAACGTGGCCTCGTCGCCCAAGGCGAGCGACTGCCCGATGAAGAGCGCCTTCTTGCACTTGCCACAGTCGGGGTCGCTGGCCAGCTGGGTGCGGGCCACGCGGTTGGTGGTGTGGCAGTGGGGGCACACCACGTGGACGCTGTCGGTGGCATCGCTCATTCGAATCTCCTGAAGGCAGTTGGTTGGTTGATTGACTGGTGGTTCGGCCGCGCGGCCATCCTGTCACCCGCCCTGCGCTTGCATTTGAGGGCCGGCATCGCGCAAAACAAGGCCGCGCGGGGCGTGGCACCCAGGCGCGGCGCTGGCCGAGAGACCCGCACCAGCAAGAACCGCCGCCGCGTGCCATCATCCGGCCCGACCAATCGGTCCAGCCCGATCGCCATGCCGATCAACCACGGAGCTTTCATGCCAGTCACCCTGCCTTCGATGCGCCAAGCCGCCACGACCCTCGCCCTTTGCCTGGCCACCGGCCTCTGCGCCGCCCAGGGCGCGCCGAGCCCCGCAACAGCCGCCGCCGCGGCGCCGCCATCCGTGCGGCTGCGCGGCGTGGTCCAGAGCGTGACGCCGGACATGATGACGATCAAGGAACGCAGTGGCGAGGTGATTCCGCTGGTGCTGTCGGAGAAGCTGGTGGTGAACGAGGTCTACCCCATCGCGCTGTCGGACGTGAAGGCCGGCAGCTACATCGGCACCGCCGCGATGCCGCAGCCCGACGGCACGCAGCGCGCCATCGCCGTCACGGTCTTTCCCGAGTCGGCGCGCGGTGTCGCCGAGGGCTCCTACCCGTTCGACCTGCGGCCCGAAAGCACCATGACCAATGCCACCGTGGCCGACGTGGTGGCCGCACCGACCGGCCGCACGCTGCAGGTCCGCTACAAGGACGGCGCCAAGACCATCACGGTGCCGCCCGAGGCGCCGGTGGTGAGCTTCAAGCCGGGCGACCGCAGCCTGCTGGTGCCAGGTGCGAGCGTCTCGCTCAGCGCGCAGGCCATCGACGGCAAGCCGACGGCGATGCGCGTCAACGCGGGCCGCGACGGCTTCGCGTTGCCTTACTGAAGGCCAGGCGAAGCGCCGCGCCGGACCGCCCGGACCAACCGGGCTGCCCGGACCGCGTGCATCAGAAGCTGTGTCCGATGCCGGCGTACACGGCCTTCTGCGACGCGCCCTGCCCCGGACCGGCCACCGTGACGTCGGCCGCGAAGTTGGCACCGCTGCCGTTGTTCACGCCACCGAGCGACGCGTACACGAAGGTGCGCTTCGACAGGTAGTAGTCGGCACCGACCATCAGCAAGGTGGCCTTGCCGTCGGCCCGGTTGGTGCTGACGTGGAAGCCGGCACCGATCAGCGTCAGCGCTGGCGTGACGTCGTAGCGCACACCCAGCCAGGCATGCTTCACCTTCGACGGTGCCGTCTGCAGGGCGGCCGGCGCGGTGATGTAGTCGTAGGCTGCAAACAGCTTGGCCGGCCCGAAGCGGTAGGTCCCTCCGACGATGGTTTCCTTCGAGTAGTTGTAGACATCGCTGTAGGTGCCGGCGGCGTCGTAGCGTTGGTTGTAGATGGCGCGCAACTCAAGGTCCGACTTGATGTAGCTCGCTGAAACGCCGGCGCTGCTCGAAGCCTTGTGCGAGTTGGCCTGTTCGCCGAGGCCGATCTGCGCGGTGGCCTGGAACCCGCCGAAGTCCGGCGTCGAATACTCGACCACGTTGTTGGCACCTGGCCAGTTGCGTCCGCGCACCAGCGTGGCGCTGCCCATGAACTGCTGGCCTGTCGGGTCGAGGAACCAGACATCGTTGCTGATCAGCAGGTTCTTGCCCAGGCGGAAGCTGCCCCATGCCGCGTTCGACAGCCCCACATACGAACGGCGGTTGAACAGCGTGCCGCCGGTGCTGCCGTTCTTCAGGCTGAACCCGCTCTCCAGCAGGAAGTCGGCCTTGAGCCCGCCGCCCAGATCTTCAGACCCCTTGAAGCCGAACATGCTCGTGCCCCACTGGTTGTCCGCGGCCCGCGTGAGCGAATACGTCTGGCCCGTGGCGCCAGCGATCTTGTCGATGTACTCCACACCGCCCACCACGCGGCCATAGAGGGTGACGCTCGACTGGGCCCAGGCCGTGGGAGCAGTGCAGGCGAGGACGGCGATGGCGAAGCTGATGCGCTTGAGGATCGGGATGCGGATGCGGCTGGTCATGGTTGATCTCCTGTTTCGAAGTTGTGGAAGTTTTGGAAGTTGAGGAACTGTCCGGAAGTGAAACTGCGCCTCTTCCGGCCTTTCGGCCGGTCGAGTCCGGTACTGCGCGAGTGGGTTGGCGGGCGTGCGCTCAAGGAGTTGACGGCAGGGCGCGGTCGAGATGCACATAGCCGCCATCGGGATGGAGCCACTGGCCGGTGGTATGCGACGAGCGGTCTGACAGAAGAAAAACGACGAGGTCGGCGATCTCGCGGTCGGTCGTCATGCGCCGCCCGAGAGGAATGTGCGCCTCGATGTCGGCCAGGGCCCGCGCAGGGTCGGGCCGCTTCTGCAGCCAGGCCTGGTACAGCGGCGTCATGACCTCGGCGGGCAGCACCGCGTTCACGCGCACGCCGAACGGCGCCAATGCGGCCGCCCATTCGCGGGTGAGACCGAGTTGCGCCGCCTTAGCCGCCACGTAGCCGCTGGTGCCGCCCTGGCCGGTCAGTGCCGTCTTCGACGAGATGTTGACGATGGCGCCCCGCCGCGCCTTGATCTGCTCGACGCAGAGATGGGCCATGGTGTAGCAGTGAACCAGGTTGGCTTCGAGCGAGCGCATGAAGGCCGCACGGCCGGCGTCCAGCCCCACGCCGTCGTTCACGCCGGCGTTGTTGACCAGCGCGTCGATACCGCCGAAGCGCGCCACCGTGGCCTCCACCGCCGCGCGGCAGGCCGCCTCGTCCTCCAGCTCGAGCTGGTGGAACGCGAACCCGGGGCAGAGCGCCACCAGCGTGGCTTCGAAGTCGGGACGCAACGGACTGCGCCCGAAGATCACCGGAAGCGCGCCCTCGCGCGCCAGCTGCAGGCTGATGGCCCCGCCGATGCCGGCGCCACCGCCTGTGACGATGACGGTCTTTTCGCGCAGATGAAGGTCCATTGCAATCGCTCCTTTGTCGGCTTGTGGCGGCTTGTGTCGGCTTGTGTCGGCGGTGCGGCTCAGCCGCGAAACGTGTACTGCGCCAGCGACGCGGGCTTC
>JAQGNA010000469.1 GCA_028292075.1 Rhodoferax sp.
TATGTGGACGGCAAGCCGCACAGCATCGACACCGTGGTGCTGTCGACCCAGCACCACCCCGACCAGAGCGAGACGCCCACCAAGATGAAGGCCAGCTTCACCGAAGCCATCATCGAAGAAAACATCAAGCCGGTGCTGCCGAAAGAGTGGCTCAAGGACACGCGTTACCTGATCAACCCCACCGGCCGTTTCGTCATCGGCGGTCCTCAAGGCGACTGCGGCCTCACCGGCCGCAAGATCATCGTCGACACCTACGGCGGCGCCTGCCCTCACGGTGGTGGCGCGTTCTCGGGCAAGGACCCGAGCAAGGTCGATCGATCGGCTGCCTACGCAGCCCGCTACGTGGCCAAGAACATCGTTGCGGCAGGTTTGGCGCGGCAGTGCCAGATCCAGGTGGCCTACGCGATCGGCGTGGCCAAGCCGATGAACATCACGGTCTACACCGAAGGCACGGGCGTGATCTCCGACGACCAGCTGTCCGCGCTGGTAGCCGAGCATTTCGACCTGCGCCCGAAGGGCATCATCCAGATGCTCGACCTGCTGCGCCCCATCTACGAGAAGACCGCAGCCTATGGCCACTTCGGCCGCGAAGAGCCTGAATTCACGTGGGAGCGGACAGACAAGGCTGCGGCGCTGCGTGCAGCGGCAGGCCTGTAAGACGTTCAATGCAATGTCCTTGAGGACGGTCGGTTGAACCCGAACGCCGACCGACTCTGGCCCGGTCCGAAATGGGCGCTGTCGGTGTTGCTCGCCTTGCTGGGCATGCTGGGCCCGTTCTCGATCGACACCTACATCCCGGCGTTCTCGGGCATTGCGCAGTCGCTCGGCGCCACGCCTGGCGAGATGCAGCAGACGCTGTCGGCCTACCTGTTCGGCTTCGCGTTCATGAACCTGTTCCACGGGGCATTGGCCGACAGCTTCGGCCGGCGCCCCGTGGTGCTGATCGGCGTGGCCATCTTCACGCTCGCCTCGGCCGGTTGCGCGCTGTCGCAGAGCATCGGCCACCTGGTGTTCTTCCGGGCGCTGCAGGGCCTGTCGACCGGCGCGGGCATCGTGGTCTCGCGCGCGGTGATCCGCGACATGTTCCCGCCGGCGCAGGCGCAAAAGGTGATGAGCCAGGTGACCATCTATTTCGGTGTGGCGCCAGCCATTGCGCCCATTGTGGGCGGCTGGTTGTTCGTGCACCTCGACTGGCACAGCATCTTCTGGTTCCTGACCGGCGTGGGCGTGCTGCTGTGGGCGGCCAACTTCAAGTTCCTGCCCGAGACCCTGCACGCCGAATACCGGCAGTCGTTCCAGGCGAAGCACCTGATGCGCGGCTACTGGCAGCTGGGCTCGAGCCCGCGCTTCCTGCTGCTGGCACTGGCCAGCGGCGTGCCGTTCAACGGCATGTTCCTCTACGTGCTGGCGGCACCCGAGTTCCTCGGCCACCATTTGCACCTGGCGCCTTCGCAGTTCTTCTGGTTCTTCGTCCTGAACATCGCGGGCATCATGGCCGGTGCCTGGCTCAGCGGCCGCCTCGCCGGCAAGATTCCGCCCAAGCGCCAGATCCGGCACGGCTTCGTGATCATGTTGTCGATGGCGCTGCTGAACCTGGTGGCCAACCTGATCTTTCCGGCCAACGTTTGGTGGGCGCTGCTGCCGATCGGCGTGTTTTCCTTTGGCTGGGCGCTGATGGTGCCGGTGGTCACCCTGCTCGTCCTCGACCTGCACCCCGAGCGGCGCGGCATGGCATCCTCGCTCCAGGCCTGCATCGGCTCCACCGCCAACGGTCTGGTGGCAGGCGTGATCGCGCCACTGGTCATGCATTCGACGGTGGCGCTGGCCGTGTCTTCGCTGCTGATGCTGTGTGTCGGCCTGGTGGCCTGGGTGTATTTGCACCACCGGTGGCCGGAGATCGGCCGGAGCGCAGGCGCTGACGGCTAGGAGTCTCCGCCCCGTCGAAGCCTGCCGAGCCTCCGACGCAGAGCCTCGCGCGTGCGCTCTTTTACCGTTTACCGGTTACCGCCTCCCTTAACCGCCGAACCCCTGCGGGTTCTGGCTTTGCCAGCGCCAGGCGTCCACGCACATCGCCTCCAGCCCCCGCTCTGCCCGCCATCCCAGACGCTCCGCCGCCGCAGCCGGCTCGGCATAGCAGGCGGCAATGTCGCCCGCGCGGCGCGGCATGATCCGGTAGGGCACCGGCTTGCCGCTCGCGGCCTCGAAGGCCTTCACCATGTCGAGCACGCTGTAGCCCACGCCGGTGCCAAGGTTCACCGTGAGCAACTCCGGCGAG
Organism: Rhodoferax sp.; assembly: GCA_028292075.1. The sequence continues at coordinate 2,276 of JAQGNA010000469.1, forward strand.
GCCTGCAGCACTTCGAGGGCCTTCAAGTGGCCGGCCGCCAGGTCGACCACATGGATGTAGTCGCGCACGCCGGTGCCGTCGGGGGTTGCGTAATCATTGCCCCAGACGCTGAGCTGCTCGCGCTTGCCCACCGCCACCTGCGCCACGAAAGGCATGAGGTTGTTGGGCACGCCGCGCGGGTCTTCTCCGATGAGGCCGCTGTCGTGCGCGCCCACCGGGTTGAAGTAACGCAGGATGCCGAAGCGCCATGAGGCGTCGCTATGGTGCACGTCGCGCAGCATGTCCTCGATCATCAGCTTGCTGCGGCCGTAGGGGTTGGTGGCCGACAGCGGATGGCTCTCGGTCAGCGGCAGGAACTGCGGGTCGCCATACACCGTGGCCGATGAGCTGAACACCAGAATCTTGACGCCGCATTCGCCCATTGCTTCGAGCAGGCGCACCGTGCCGACCACGTTGTTGTCGTAATAGCTCAGCGGCTGCGCCACCGACTCGCCCACGGCCTTCAGGCCGGCGCAGTGGATGACGGCGGTGACCGCGTGGTCGCGCAGCGCGGACACCAGGGCGGCGCGGTCGCGGATGTCGCCTTCGACGATGCGAGGTGTCTTGCCCGTGATGCGGCCCACCCGCACCAGCGCTTCGGCCTGGCTGTTGCTGAAGTTGTCGAACACCAC
>JAQGNA010000296.1 GCA_028292075.1 Rhodoferax sp.
GGCGTTGGCAACCTGATTCTTTCGCCCCAAGGAGTGCCATGGAACGAGCCCTTCATCCACTGGAAAGCGACCGACTGCCTCCCTCGGCGTCGATCGCACCCGACAGCCCCACCGCCCTGCCGATCGACCTGGTCGTGAATGGCAAGGTCCTGGCCATCCGCGTCGAGCCCTGGACCACGCTGCTCGATCTGCTGCGCGACAGGCTGCTTTTGACAGGCAGCAAAAAAGGCTGCGACCACGGCCAGTGCGGCGCCTGCACGGTGCTGGTGGACGGCCGCCGCATCATCGCCTGCCTCACGCTGGCGGTGATGCGCAGCGGCTGCGAGATCACCACGGTGGAGGGCCTGGCGGGCCTGGCGGAGGGCGACGCCATGCCGCCAGCTGCCATCCCGGATGCTGCATCGGATGCTGCAGCGGATTCAGCAACGAACGCAGCGCCGGCATTGCATCCGCTGCAGCAGGCGTTCATCGAGCACGACGCGTTCCAGTGCGGCTACTGCACTCCGGGACAGTTGTGCTCGGCCGTCGGGCTGATGACTGAAGGTCACCTCGGCGAAGCGCAAGACCTCGACGCCGGCATTCGAGAAGGCATGAGCGGGAATGTCTGCCGCTGCGGCGCCTATCCGCAGATCCTGCGTGCCGTGCGGCAGGTGGTGCTGCACCGTGCCAGGCCACCAGCGGGCCACGCGGCGGACGGCAACGAAAGGGCAGCCGCATGACCCCATTCAAATATGTGGCGCCGCGTTCCGAGGAAGAGGCGCTGCAGGCGCTGGCCGAGCCCTTTGCTGTCGCGGTGGCGGGTGGCACCAACCTGCTCGACCTGATGAAGGAGAACGTCGCACGGCCGGCAACGCTGGTGGATGTCAACACCCTCGGACATCTTGGGCTCGACCGCATCGAGCGACTGCCCGATGGCGGCCTTTCGCTTGGAGCGCTCGCACGCAACAGCGATACGGCCCACCATCCGCTGGTGCGCCAGGCGTATCCGCTGCTGAGCGCCGCGATCCTGGCGGGGGCCTCCCCCCAATTGCGCAACATGGCGACGAACGGGGGCAACCTGCTGCAACGCACCCGCTGCTACTACTTCTACGACACCGAGACACCCTGCAACAAGAGACAGCCTGGCACCGGCTGCCCGGCACGGACCGGCCTCGCTCGGATCCACGCGGTGCTGGGCGCGAGCCAGGCCTGCGTCGCGACCCACCCGTCGGACATGTGCGTCGCGCTGGCCGCGCTGGAGGCGGTGGTGCATGTGGCGTCGGTGCGGGGCCGGCGGCAGATCGCGATGGCCGAATTCCACCGCCTGCCGGGGGACACGCCGCAGATCGACACCGCTCTGGCCGCGGACGAGCTCATCACGCACATCACCCTCCCGCCCGCGCCCCCCGGTCCGGGCTGGCATGCCAGCTACCTCAAGCTGAGGGAACGCGCTTCCTATGCGTTTGCCATGGTGTCGGTGGCGGTACTGCTGCAGGTGGAAGGCGGCACGGTGCGCGCGGCCCGCATCGCGCTCGGCGGCGTTGCGCACAAGCCCTGGCGTGACCCCGCGGCCGAGGCCCTGCTCTTGGGGCACGCACCGGCAACGGAGCACTTCGAGGCCGCGGCCGACCTGCTGATGCGCGATGCGGTTGCCACCGGCGGGCCGGCGCCGGGCAGCAACGCGTTCAAGATTCCCATGGCCCGCCGGGCCATCGTGCGCGCACTCGAAATGGCGCAGCAAGGCGTCCTGACCAACACCGGAGAACTGGCGCAATGAGCAGCATCGACACGACCGAACGCGACGTGCAGCCCGTCGCCGAGCCCGGTACCGGCAGGATCGCCCTGGGCCAACCCGCGTCGCGCGTGGACGGCCGCGCCAAGGTGACCGGCCAGGCGCGTTATGCCGCCGAGCACGCCGCACCCGACATGGCCTACGGCGTGGTGGTCAACAGCGGGATCGCCCGCGGCCGCATCCGTGCAATGGACCTGGCCGGGGCCCGCGCGGTGCCGGGCGTGATCGACATCCTGTCGCACCAGAACCGGCCGCACACCCGCTCGATCGGACTGTTCTACAAGGACATGACCTCGCCGGGCGGCACGCCGTTCAAACCCTTCCACAGCGATGCGGTGCTCTACAGCGGGCAGCCCGTGGCGCTGGTCATGGCCGAGAGCTTCGAGGCGGCACGTTACGCCGCCTCGCTGGTGAAGATCGACTACGAGACGCTTCCGCACGAGACCGACCTGATGGCCAACCTGGAGCGCGCCCACGAGCCGAGCCATCGCAAGATCGGCTTCAAGGGTCCTCCCAAGCCAAAGGGCGACGCGGATGCGGCCTACGAGACCGCGCCGGCCCGGATCGACGCGAACTACTACAGCGGTGTCGAGCACCACAATCCGCTCGAGATGCATGCCAGCACCGTCATCCGCGCACCCGACGGCCACCTCACCATCTACGACAAGACGCAGGGCTCGCAGAACAGCCGCTGGGTGGTGTCGAGGGTCTTCGGGCTGGGCAAGTCGCAGGTCACGGTGAAGAACCCGTTCGTCGGCGGTGCCTTCGGCTCGGGGCTGCGGCCGCAGTACCAGCTCATCCTGGCAGTGATGGCGGCGCTGCATTTGAAGCGGTCGACCCGCGTGGTGCTGACGCGGCAGCAGATGTTCACTTTTGGTCATCGGCCGGAGACATGGCAGCACGTGCGGCTCGGCGCGCACGGCGACGGCAGTCTGCAGAGCCTGGTGCATGAGGCGGTGGCGGAAACTTCGCGGCTGGAAGATTATGTCGAGGTGGTGGTCAACTGGTCGGGCCAGCTCTACAAGTGCGACAACGTCCGGCTGGGATATCAGCTGGTTGACCTCGACCAATACAGCCCGCTGGACATGCGGGCCCCCGGTGCCGCCCACGGGCTGTTTGCGCTCGAGGTGGCCATGGACGAACTCGCCGCACAGCTCAGGCTCGACCCGTTGAAGCTGCGCCTGCAGAATTACGCCGAACGTGACGGCAACACCGACCTCCCTTTCTCGAGCAAGGAACTGGAGGCCTGCTATGCCGAAGGGGCGCGGCGTTTTGGCTGGGCCGACCGCCCGGCCGAACCGCGCAGCAGGCGAGAGGGCCACGAACTGGTGGGCTGGGGCATGGCGACCGGCACCTGGGACGCCATGCAGATGTTCGCGCGCGCGGAAGCCGAGCTGTTCGCCGACGGCCGGCTCGAGGTCAGCAGTGCGGCGTCGGACATCGGCACCGGCACTTACACGGTGATGTCGCTGATCGCCGCCGCGGCCATGGGGCTGCCGCTCGAACGGGTCAGATTTCGCCTGGGCGATTCGCGGTTGCCGGTGGCGCCGATCGAGGGCGGCTCGTCACACGTGGCCACGGTGGGCTCGGCTGTCGACGGCGCCTGCAAGAAGCTACAGCAGCGGCTCTGGAAGATGGCCAGTGTTCTGCCCGACTCGCCGTTTGCGGGCACCCGCCAGAAGGATGTGGTGTTCGCCGACGGCTTCATGCGCCTGCGCCACCGGCCGGACACGGCGCTGCCCCTGACAGACCTGCTGGCCCGCAGCGGCGAGCCTTCCGTCTCCGAGAAGTACCTGCTGCTGCCCAACGTGCTGCGCCAGCGCAAGTACACCTGCGCGACGCATTCGGCGGTGTTCGTGGAAGTGCGGGTGGACG
>JAQGNA010000308.1 GCA_028292075.1 Rhodoferax sp.
ACGGCGTGGCTTTGACCGACAGCGGCGTCGACTACGCGCGCCAGGTGGCCCGGCGCCTTGACGGGCTCGAACTCGACACGCTCAACGTCATGTCGCGCCAGGGTGCGGGCGGCGCTGTCGCGCTGGCTGCGGTTGCCACATTCGCCACCCGCTGGCTGATTCCGCGCCTGGCCGGTCTGGCGCAGCTGTATCCAGACGTCGTGGTCCACCTCGAAACCCGCACGCGCCCCTTCCTCTTTGCGGACAACGCCTTCGACGCGGCGCTTTACGCCGGCACGCCGGAGCAGGTGGCCAACTGGCCGGGCACACGCGCCGTGCGGCTCATCGGCGAAGAAGTCGTGCCGGTCTGCAGTCCGCGCCTGTTGGCGGGCAGGGGCGCTCTCACGCCCGAGGCCATTGCCGAACTGCCCCTGTTGCAGCAAAGCACCCGGCCGGACGGCTGGCGCCAATGGTTCGAAGCCATGGGCGTCTCGGCCCGTCAGCCGCTGAGCGGGCCACGCTACGAGCTGTTTTCGATGACCGCCACGGCGGCCGGGCACGGGCTCGGTGTGGCGTTGATGCCGCGCATCCTCATCGAGGACGATCTTCTGCGGGGCGACCTGGTGGTCGCCTGCGACCGGCCACTGCGCGGAGAGCGCAGCTATTACCTCGTGGTGCCGCTTTTGCGCGACGCGCCGCCGGCGCTGGCGGTGTTCGAAGACTGGCTGGTGGCGCTGGCGGCCCAGGCCGACCCGCGCCACTGAACATCACTGCCCGAAGCGCGGTCCGCTGTGCAGGAATTCAACTTCCTCCGGCGTGTCGACCCGCCCCAGCACCTGGTTGCGGTACGGGAAGCGGCCGAAGCGCGCCACGATGTCGCGGTGCTCGCGGGCCGACTTCGCACTCGCGCCCAGCACGTCGCGCAAGGCCGGCGGCGCGGACTCGGCCAGTGCGGTGAAGTAACGCACGGCGCGGTCCTGCAGGCCCATGTCTTCGGCATGCATCAGCGGCATGGCCAGGAACAGCCTGCCGGCAAGTGACAGGCCGGCTTCCAGCCCGCGGTCGAGCGCGTCGATGGCCAGCCTCTGCGCGCGTTCGTCTCCTGCGAATGCGCGCGCCGTGCCGCGAAACGTGTTGCGGGTGAACTGGTCGAGCAGGATCACCAGCGCCAGCCGGGCCAGCGGCTTCACCTCCCAGCAGGCCAGGCCACCTTCCAGGGCCTGCCGCACCCGTGTACCGAAACGCGCGTTGATCTCCGCATCGCGTGCCGGGCTGCTCAACCACCACCGCTTGCTGACCGCCGGATCGCTGGGCCAACCGGCTTCGGTGGCGTCGCCAAGCCAGAAGTCGACGATGTCGCTCACACCGGGCTGGGCGGAAGAGGGTGAATGTTGGGACATGGGCTGTTCAGGATGGTGGTGGGACACATCAACGCGCCGCTGCGGCGCTGCCTGTGATGGCCGCGATCTTGTCGGCCGTGAGTTTCAACTGGCGCACCAGGTCGGGCACCCGCTCGGGAGGGATGCGGTAGGAGATGGCCGAGACGCTCATGGCCAGGAAGGGCCGGCCGTAGCTCGCGGGCACGGCGAAGCCGACGGCGGTGATGCCGTCGATGACCGCGTTCGCCCCGGTGGAATAGCCGTTTTGCCGCGCATCGCCCACGTTGCGCTGCACGTCGTCGAACGACATCCGGCAAAACCGCGAAAGGTCCGGCCGGTTGCGGGCCATGAGCGCCCCGGCGTCCGGCGCCGGCAGCGCCGCCAGCAGTGCCAGGCCGGCCATGCTGGCGGCCACCGGCCGGCGTTCGCCCAGCGGCACCACGTTCGGCTTGATGGGGTAAGCGCCCTGTGCGCGCCAGGCGCAGACCACGTCGTCGAAGCTGCGCAGCATCAGGTAGACCGTGTCGTCGGTGTTGGCCGCGAGCTCCTCGATGGCGCTGCGCACCTGCGGAAACTGCGCGATCGGGTTGGGCGCGGCCAGCCCGAGTTCGAACATGCCGCTGCCAAGGGCATAGCGCCGGTTCTCGGCCAGCTGCTGAACCAGGCCGGCCGTCTGCAGCGAGCGAAGGATGCGGTGCACCGTCGGCCGGCTCAAGGCGGTCGCGTCGCAGATGTCCAGCATGCGGACCCCGGCTGCGCCGCCCCGCGCCACTTCGCGCAGCAGTTCGCAGGCCCGGTCGACGGTCTGGGCGCCTGCGCCGGCATCGGCGGGATGTCGATTGTCCAAGTTCATCCCTCGCAGCATAACCGCGTCGCACGAAAGTCCATATATCGGACGAAAAATAGAAATGTGAGAAAAAAACGGGCCGAAACATGCTCTTTCTTGTCGCCTGGCAAAAGGATTTTCTAAGATTTCCCCTGCAAGCAAAGTTCACATTCAGGACTTGCAAAGACAGGATCGCCTCGAATCCATTCCACACGGAGACAGACCATGAAAAATTCCCGCCGCATCTGCCTGGCTGTATTGGCCGCCGGCCTGTTCTCGGCCGGCGCTGGCCAGGCCCAGACCTACCCCACCAAACCCATCCGCATCGTTGTGCCCTATGCCGCCGGCGGGCCGGCCGACGTGATGGTGCGCGCCATCAGCCAGAAGCTAGGCGACAGCTGGGGCCAGCCTTTCATCGTCGACAACCGGCCCGGCGCGAACGAGATCATTGCCGCCGATCTCGTGGCCAAGAGCCCGGCCGATGGCTACACCTTCCTGGTCGCCTCCGACGGCGCCTACAGCCTCAACCAGGCCCTTTATCCGAAGATTCCCTATGACCCGGTGCGCGACTTCGAGCCCGTGGCCAAGCTCGCCATCGGCAACCTGATGCTCGTGACCCGGCCCGACTTTCCGGCGTCGAACGTCAAGGAGTTCATCGACTACGTGAAGCGCAACCCGGGCAAGCTCAACTACGGCTCCATCGGCGCCGGCGGCGTGAACCACCTGGCCTCGGCCTGGTTCAACAACATCAACGGCCTGCAGATGGAGCACGTGGCCTTCAAGGGCCTGCCGGCCGCGGTGCAGGAGTTGATGGCCGGCCGCATCGATGCGATGTTTGCCGTGACCGGGGGCGTTGCGCCGTTCATCGAATCGGCCAAGTTGAAGGGGCTGGCCGTGTCCGGCCAGAACCGGCAGCCGGCCGCGGCCAGCGTGCCCACCTTTGCCGAGGTCGGCTATCCGACGTTCGACGCCTCCTACTACTTCGGCGTGGTGGCGCCGAAGGGCACACCGCAAGACATCACGGAGCGTTTTGCGCGCGACATGAGCAAGGTCATCAACACGGCGGAATTCAAGAGCAAGTACCTGCAGCCGCTGGGCTTCGAGGCGGTCGGCGACTCGCCCGCGCAGTTCGCGGCCTTCCTCAAGACCGACCGCGAAGTGGGCGCGCAGAAGGTGAAGGTATCGGGCGCAAAGCTGGACTGATCGAAAAACGAAGGAATCGAAACATGAGCAAACGAACCGCGCTTCACACCGACATCGCCTGGAGCAACGACAAGGCCATCGGCGTGCATGGCTACGACCTGTGCAACGACCTCATCGGCGAGGTGAACTTCGGCGACATGGCTTTCCTCGAGGTCACCGGGCGGCTGCCCAATGCCCGGGAATCGCGCATGTTCAACGCCGTGCTGGTGACCCTGGTGGAACACGGCATCGTGCCGTCCACCCTGGCCGCGCGCATGACTTATGCCGGCGCGCCAGAGGCCATGCAGGCGGCCGTGGCGGCGGGCCTGCTCGGGCTGGGCAGCGTCTTCGTCGGTTCCACCGAAGGCGCGGCGCGCATGTTGGCCGCTGCCTTGCCGGGCGGCGACACCGGCGACGCCTTGCCGGCACTGGCGCAGCGCATCGTCGACGAGCACCGCGCCGAGAAGAAGATCATTCCCGGTCTGGGCCACCCGATCCACAAGCCGGTCGACCCGCGCACCTTGCGCCTGTTCGCCGTCGCCGAGCAGACCGGCTTTCATGGCCCCTACATCGCGCTGATGCAGCAGGTGTCCGATGCCGCGGGTGCCGCCTACGGAAAGCCGTTGCCGATCAACGCCACCGGCGCCATCGGCGCGCTGTGCTGCGAGATGGGGCTGTCCTGGAAGGTCTCGCACGGCCTGGGCGTGATGGCCCGCGCGGTCGGGCTCGTCGGCCATGTGCTCGAAGAGGCGCAGCAGCCCATGGCCATGGAGATCTGGCACCGCGCCGAGGACGAGGCCACCGCCCATTCGCGTGGCAAGCTGCGCAGCCAGGAAGGCTGAAGATGCAGCCATCGCGCGACATGCTGCCGCTCGAGACGTTGCGGCTGTATCCGCCGCACCAGGGCACGCTCGCGTCCCTGCTGCAAAGCCGCGCGGCGGTCGCCGGTGACCGCGAATGCCTGGTCTTCCAGGGGCGGTCGTTCACTTACACCGAGGTGTTGCACGAAGTCGGCCGGACCGCCGGGGTGCTGGCCGATCGGGGCGTCAGGGCTGGCGACCGCGTCGGCGTGATGTCGCTGAACCATCCGGCCAGCGTCTTCGTGCTGCTGGCGCTGGCCAGGCTCGGCGCCGTCATGGTGCCGGTGAACCCGGACTACGGCGTGGCCGAAGCCCGGTATGTGCTGAATCATGCGGACGTGTGCGGCGTGGTCTGCTCGCCGGCCGCGCTGCCCACGGTGAGGGCGGCCTGCACGGATTTCGCGGCGGCACCCTGGCTGATGCTCAACGCACCCGCCGAGGGCAGCGACGAACCGCTGCCGGTGCTGTCGCAGCTGGCGAAAGCCCGGTGTGGCAGCCTGCCGACGCGGGCCGAAGACCCCG
>JAQGNA010000311.1 GCA_028292075.1 Rhodoferax sp.
GGAAGGCGGGGCACTGCTGGCCCGTGGGCGCGTAGCTCAGCGCGACCGGGTCCCAGTCGGCCACATGCGCGGCCTGGCCCGGCGGAATATGGGTACGCAGTGCCGGGTAGGCGGCCTGCAGCGCCGCGTTGCCACCGCAGTGGTCGCTGTGCAGGTGGGTGTTGAGCAGGTGGTCGAGCGGCCGGCCCTGGAGCGCATGGGACAGCAGGGCCAGCGTCTGCGGTGCATGGGTGCAGTAGCCGCTGTCGACCAGTGCGCTGCCGGCTTCGCCTTGCAGCAGGATGTTGTTGGCCGAAAGCCAGCCGCGTTCGAAGACGGTGACGCCGGCGGGCAGGGGGTGGAGCGGGGTCATGCGGGCGAGGGTACCAGCCGCCGCACGACAACGTGGTGTGCCTGCCGCACTGCTGCGCCACGCCACGCCACGTTCCGGGCTCATCTGCCGGCGCGCAGTTCCCGCCGAAGGATCTTGCCGACATTGGTCTTTGGCAGCGCGTCGCGGAACTCGATCGACCTGGGCCGCTTGTAGCCGGTCAGGTTGGCATGGCAATAGGCGAGCACGTCGGCCTCGGTCAGGGCCGGGTCGCTCTTCACCACGAACACCTTGATGGCCTCGCCCTGAGCCTCGTCGGCCACGCCGATGGCCGCGCATTCCATGACGCCCGGGCAGAGCGAAATCACGTTCTCCAGCTCATTGGGGAACACGTTGAACCCGCTCACCAGGATCATGTCCTTCTTGCGGTCGACGATGCGGAAATAGCCCTTGTCGTCCATCACGCCGATGTCGCCGGTGCGCAGGTAGCCGTCGGCGGTGAAGGCGCGGGCGTTCTCGTCGGGCTGGTTGTAGTAGCCGGGGGTGACGTTGGGCCCGGCGATGCAGATCTCGCCGTTCTCGCCCGGGCCGAGCGTGAGGCCATCGTCGTCCTTGATCGCCAGGTCGACATTCGGCAGGGGCAGGCCGATGCTGCCGCTGAAATGCTTGGCCAGCACCGGGTTGTTGGTGCCCACCGCGCAGGTCTCGCTCATGCCCCAGCCTTCGACCATGGGGCAGCCGGTGGTTTCGAGCCACAGCTTCGCCGTGCCCTCGGAGGCTGCCATGCCACCGGCCTGGCTGACGCACAACTGCGAGAAATCGACCGTCTTGAATTCCGGGTGGTGCAGCAGCGCATTGAACAGCGTGTTGACAGCCGGCAGCAGGTGGAACGGCCGCTTCTTCAACGTGGCGATGAACTTCCCGATGTCGCGCGGGTTGGGGATGAGCGTCGTGTGCGCACCCATGCGGATGCCCAGCAGGCACAGGTTCAACGCGAAGATGTGGTACAGCGGCAGCGCGGCGATGCAGTTCACCTTGCGCCCGTCGCCCACTTTTTCCAGGGCGGGTGCGAACCATGCCTCGGACTGCAGCGCGGCCGCCACCACGTTGCCATGGGTCAGCACCGCGCCTTTCGACAGCCCCGTGGTGCCGCCGGTGTACTGCAGAAAGGCGATGTCGCCGAGCGACTGCGGCACCGGCTTGAGCGCCATGGCCGCGCCCTCGGCGATGGCGCGGTTGAAAGGTGTGACGCTGATGCCGCCCGCCAGCGGCAACTGGTAGGCCGGCACCATCTTGGCGATGTGGCGCACGGCGAAGGTGATCCAGTGGCCGTAGGCGAAGCCGAGCAGGTCGCCCATCGAGGCCATGACGACATGCCTGACGCCGGTGCGCTCGATCACCGCCTCGAGCGTCTTGCCGAAGTTCTCGAGGATCACGATGGCGCTGGCGCCGGAGTCCTTGAGCTGGTGCTCGAGTTCACGCGGCGTGTAGAGCGGGTTGACGTTCACGCAGGTGTAGCCGGCCCGCAGGATGCCGGCCATGGCCACGGCGAACTGCGGCACATTGGGCAGCATGATGGCGACGCGGGCTCCCGCTGCCAGGCCGCGCGATTGCAGCCAGGCGCCGAGCGCGGCCGACAGCTTGTCGAGCTCGCCGTAGCTCATCCAGTGCTCCATGCAGACCGAGAAGGGGCTGTCGGCAAACTTGCGAAACGACTGCTCCATCAACTGGGTGAGCGAGGAGAACTGACCCAGGTCGACCTCATGTGCCACGTTGGCGGGATAACTCTGCAGCCAGGTTTTTTGCATGCCTCACACTCCTTGTGAGGCGAATTGTGGGCACGGCCGTGCGGCGGCGTTACCGGGCTTGTCCTAGGCCAAGCCGTGCCGGCGTCCCCTCGGCGACAGCAGCTTGCTTGGCCGCGCCTCAGGCACCGGCGCCGAGGTGCCGCGTGGTGGGCGGGAGCACCGAAATGGTTTCGACCAGCTGGCGGATGGTTTCGCAGCGGGTCTTCAGGCGGATGCTGCGGAGCTGGCTGCGGACGGTGGAGATCTGCACGCCGTGGCGCTCGGCGATCTCGCGCGGGCGCAGGCCGGTGCAGACGGCCGCGAGCACATTGCCTTCGGCGCCAGTGAGGCCCCGTTCGCGGGCGAACAGCGCGACGGTGGAGCTGTCGCAGAGTTGCCGCTTCGCGAACACCAGCAGTGCATGGCCGTTGGCCACGGGTGTGGCCAGCGGCACCACCGCCACCGAAGGCGCCGTGCCTTCCGCGCCCAGGCTGATCAGCCCGCGCACGCCGGACTTGGCCCGCAGCAGGGCCCGATCGAGCTGCACCGCGTGGCCGCGCTGCACCACGGCAAGGTGCCCCAGCGCGCCGCACAGCCCGGTGTGGGCATTGCCCGGTTCCTGCAGGGCCTCGCGGGCCAGGCCGTTGGCGAAGCGGATCTGGCGGGTGTCGATGTGCACCAGGGCCAGGCCATAGGCCACCTGTTCCAGCGCGGCGGTCAGCAGCGCTTCGGTGTGAAATTCAGGTTGATGTGACGGAAAGACGGGGGGCGGGATGACGGCGATGGGATCGAAGGCGCTCAGCCTCGCCGGGCCCTCGCCCAGATAAGCGTTCAGCATGGCAATTCTCCTTGTGGTCCGCGCGCCTGCGTGGGCAGGAGGTGGGTGAAAAAGGCCTGGTGACCGCCATGGGTCATCCCGGTCATTCTGCGCGGTGATCCAAGGGTAGGCGCCACGAAGCAACTATTCAGTGTTGGCATGCCGTCTCTTTTGTGACGCATGCACACCATGCGGGAACACCCCTTGCTAGCGCGGCGCGCTAGTGTCGAGCGGAGCTTTGTCCATGGTCGAGCGATGGTCCGCACGAACCACTTCCACCGTCTGAAGGACGACGGTAGCGGCCCCACGGATTTCTACGCAATGCGTGCGATGCCGGCCCAGGCTAACGGTGCCTACCCTTGTCCACCCCCCATGCGTCCTGCAGGAT
>JAQGNA010000317.1 GCA_028292075.1 Rhodoferax sp.
GACGATGCCTTTCACCAGGCCGGACGCCTTCAAGCGCTCCACCCGCCGCAGGCATGCCGGCGGACTGAGATTGACCTTGGCCGCCAGCGCCACGTTCGACACGGAGGCATCGCGCTGCAGGGCCCGAAGAATGGCGCGGTCGGTGCGGTCCAATGCCTCCGCAGCGGCCGATGGGAGCGGCGCGGCGACAACGCTCCTGGCGCGAACTTTTGTTGTCGCTGCAGGTTTTTTCGTGGAACTTACCGCCATTTTGTATTCCTTTGTGACGAGATCATTGCTTCAATGTACCGTTTTTTGCAAGCACATTAATGGCGATAGTTCCTACCATCGATCCTGTCGTGGCCCCCACGGCCATTGGCCTCACCCCACAGGAGTCGTTCCATGCAACTTGCCAGCTTCCCGCGTTACCCACTCACGTTCGGGCCCTCGCCCATCACCCCGCTCAAGCGCCTCAGCGCCCACCTCGGCGGCAAGGTCGATCTGTTCGCCAAGCGCGAAGACTGCAACAGCGGCCTGGCCTTCGGCGGCAACAAGACCCGCAAACTCGAATACCTGATTCCGGAGGCCATCGCCGGCGGTTACGACACGCTGGTGTCGATCGGCGGCATCCAGTCGAACCAGACGCGCCAGGTGGCTGCGGTGGCCGCGCACCTGGGCATGAAGTGCGTCCTGGTGCAGGAGAACTGGGTGAACTATTCCGACGCCGTCTACGACCGCGTGGGCAACATCGAGATGTCGCGCATCATGGGCGCGGACGTGCGGCTCGACGCGGCCGGATTCGACATCGGAATCCGCCCCAGTTGGGAACAGGCCATGGAAGACGTGCGCCGGGCCGGAGGCAAGCCATTTCCGATTCCGGCCGGATGTTCGGAACACCCCTACGGCGGCCTGGGCTTCGTGGGCTTCGCGGAAGAAGTAAGGGCCCAGGAGGCGGCGCTTGGCTTCCGCTTCGACTACGTGGTGGTGTGCTCGGTCACGGGCAGCACACAGGCCGGCATGGTGGTGGGCTTCGCCGCCGATGGCCGTGCGGACAGGGTGATCGGGATCGACGCCTCGGCCAAACCCGAGAAGACCCGCGAGCAGATTCTGCGCATCGCCCGCAACACCGCCAGCCTGGTCGAACTGGGCCGACCCATCACCGAGGCCGACGTGGTGCTCGACACACGCTTCGGTGGCCCCGAATACGGCCTGCCCAACGAAGGCACGATGGAGGCCATCCGCCTCTGCGCCCGCATGGAGGGCATGCTCACCGACCCGGTGTATGAAGGCAAGTCGATGCACGGCATGATCGACCTGGTGCGAGAAGGCTTCTTCCCTACGGGTGCCAGGGTGCTTTACGCCCACCTGGGCGGCGTGCCGGCGTTGAACGCCTACAGCTTTTTGTTCCGCAACGGCTGATGACTTGCAGCGGGCTCGTCGGCCGAAGAGCGCTGACGGCGCTCGAAATGCGGCTCAGCGCCTGGGCGGCAGCCCCATCGCGTCGCGGCTCTTGTCGATGCGCTTCTGCTTGCGGCGGTCCTCGCGTTCCACGGCCCGGCGCTTGGTGTAGCCAGAGGCATCGGCCCAGGCCCACCACGCCACCGCCAGTGCAAACGGGGCCATGATGATCCACCAGCTCCAAAGCGCCACCGGGCCGATCTGAAGGTACTTCAAGGCGAGCAGTACGACGCCGAGTCCCAGAAAATACATCGCTCTCTCCTTGGTTGATCTGATGGACGCAGGCGAGCTGTTCAAGAAGGCTGCACAGGCCGCGACAACGGCGCGGCAACGGCGCGATAACGGCGCAGCAGGACAGGCTCACTACAATCTCGTCGGAATGACTGTAACCCAACCACGCCCCTGGAAGAGACGCACACCATGAAACGCATCCTCACGGCATTGGCCGTCCTCACCACCGCCTTTGCCGGCCTGAGCGCCACCACTCCGGCCCTTGCCGACCAGGCGCTGGCCCAGTCGAAGAACTGCATGGCCTGCCATGCGGTCGACAAGAAATTGGTCGGCCCGGCGTACAAGGACGTGGCCGCGAAGTACAAGGACGACGCCACAGCGGTCGACAAGCTGGCACTGAAGGTGATGAAAGGCGGCTCCGGCGTCTGGGGGCCTGTGCCCATGCCAGCCAACCCGCAGGTCAGCGAAGCCGACGCGAAGAAGTTGGTGAGCTGGATCCTTGGCATGAAGTAGGCGGCCAATGCCCCATGAAAAACCCGCTGTCGCCAGCGGGTTTTTTTGCGCCCGACGCAGCCTTGCGGCTGCCCTCGATCCAAGCTTTTCAGCCAATTGATCGAGGATGGCGGGGTTCTGTGGCCACATCACATCGCTTCGCGATATGAGTGTCCCCGAACCGCCGCCGCGGCTTCGCCGACGCAGCCTTGCGGCTGCCCTCGATCAAAGCTTTTCAGCCAATTGATCGAGGATGGCGGGGTTCTCGAGGGTGGACGTGTCCTGCGTGATGGCCTCGCCCTTGGCAATGCTGCGCAGCAGGCGACGCATGATCTTGCCGCTGCGGGTCTTGGGCAGGTTGTCGCCGAAGCGGATGTCCTTGGGCTTGGCAATGGGGCCGATCTCCTTGGCCACCCAGGCGCGCAGTTCATTGGCGATCTGCTTGGCCTCTTCGCCGGTGGGCCGCGAGCGCTTGAGAACGACGAACGCGCAGATGGCCTCGCCGGTCAGGTCGTCGGGCCGGCCGACCACGGCGGCTTCGGCGACAAGGTCGGTCTTGGACACCAGCGCAGACTCGATCTCCATCGTGCCCATGCGGTGGCCCGACACGTTGAGCACGTCGTCGATGCGGCCGGTGATGCGGAAATAGCCGCGGTCGGCGCTGCGCACGGCGC
>JAQGNA010000355.1 GCA_028292075.1 Rhodoferax sp.
CCTCCGGAGCCGACCGCAACGCCCTGGCCGCGGCCATGGAACGGCTTGCCGCTCTGGCCGACGGCGACACCACCGTGGTGGGCGTCGGCCCGCTGCTGGTGAAGGCGCTGGGTGCCGAAGTGCCCGGCCTGGGTGAAATGCCGGTGTTGTCGGACCACGGCGTGCAGGTCCCCAGCACCCCCACCGCGCTCTGGTGCTGGCTGCGTGGCAGCGACCGCGGCGCGATGGTGCTGCGAACCCGCAAGCTGGAGCGCGCGCTGGCGCCGGCTTTCCACCTCGACCATCTGCTCGAGGCGTTTCGCAATGGCGAACCCACGGCGACCCACGGGCGTGATCTCAGCGGCTATGAAGACGGCACCGAGAACCCGGTGGGCGAGGCCGCCATCGACGCGGCGCTGGTCAGCGGCAAGGGCCCGGGCCTTGACCAGAGCAGCTTCGTGGCGGTGCAGCAGTGGGTGCATGATCTCGACGCATTCGAAGACATGACCGCCGACCTGCGCGACCACGTTTTCGGCCGCCGCATCGTCGACAACGAAGAGATCGAGGACGCGCCCATTTCGTCCCATGTCAAGCGCACGGCGCAAGAGAGCTTCGATCCCGAGGCCTTCGTGCTGCGCCGCTCCATGCCCTGGGCGCTGTCCAACAAGTTCGGCCTGTTCTTCGTCGCCTTCGGCCATTCGCATGCGGCGTTCGAGGCGCAGATGCGTCGCATGGCCGGATATGACGATGGCGAGACCGACGCGCTGTTCGGCTTTTCGAAGCCGGTGTCGGGCGCCTACCTGTGGTGCCCGCCGGTGCGCGACGGCCGGCTCGACCTGCGTCAGCTCGGCCTGCCCGCGACACAGATCGCCTAGCTATTGAAACAGGAGCTACCGGCCTTGATGGATTCAGGGCGGGCGGCCGATTCGATGATGAACTCCGCGCCTTCCAGATTCCAGCTTTACCTGCAGCTCATCCGCTGGGACCGGCCCGCCGGCTGGTTGCTGCTGCTGTGGCCTTCGCTCAGCGCGCTGTGGGTGGCGGCCGGCGGCTTTCCGGGGTGGCACCTGCTGGCCGTGTTCGTGCTGGGCACCATCCTGATGCGCAGCGCCGGCTGCTGCGTCAACGACGTGGCCGACCGCGACTTCGACCGCCACGTCAAGCGCACCGCACAGCGCCCGGTGACCAGCGGCCGGGTGTCGGTGCGCGAGGCCTTGTGGCTCGGCGCCGCGTTGGCGCTGGCCGCGTTCGGGCTGGTGCTGACCACCAACGCGATGACGGTGGTCTGGTCGTTCGCGGCGCTGGCGGTGGCGCTGGTCTACCCCTATGCCAAGCGCTATGTGTCGATGCCGCAGGCGGTGCTGGGCGTGGCCTTCAGCTTCGGCATTCCGATGGCCTTTGCGGCGGTGCGGGGCGGGCCGGCCTGGTCGGTGTTCGGCGCGGCGGGCTGGAGCGGCTTCAGCTGGGCGGCCTGGTGGGCCAGCGTGCCGCCATTGGCCTGGGCGCTGCTGCTGGGCAACCTGTTCTGGGTGCTGGCCTACGACACCGAATACGCCATGGTCGACCGCGACGACGACCTCAAGATCGGCATGAAGACCTCGGCCATCACCCTCGGGCGCATGGACGTGCCGGTGATCATGGCCTGCTACGCCATCTTCCTGGCAGTGTGGGTGGCGGGCCTGGCGCACCGCGTGCCCGGCCCGGTGTTCTACCTCGGCATCGCGGGCGCCGCGGCCCAGGCGGCCTGGCACTGGACCCTGATTCGCGACCGCACTCGAGACGGCTGCTTCAAGGCCTTCCGGCTCAACCACTGGGTGGGCTTTGCCGTGTTCGCCGGGGTGGTGGCGGGCTATGCCCTGGCTTGAACTTTTTCTGGCGGCGCCGCTACGGCGCTGTCACCGCCGAAGCGGTAGTCACGCGCGTCATACAGTTGCCAGCCGCCGTCGCCGCTGAGCTCCAGCACCTGGGTGTGGAAACGCAGCACGGCCGCCCGGTGGGCAATGCTGATCAGCGTCACGCCGGTGCGGGTCAGGCGCTCGTACAGCAGCGATTCGGTGGCGCTGTCGAGCGCACTGGTGGCTTCGTCCAGGATGGCCACCCGCGGCGAGCGCACCAGCACGCGGGCAAAGGCCAGCCGTTGCTGTTCGCCCGTGGACAGCCGCTTTTCCCAGTCGTGCGTGGCGTCGAGCCCGCCCACCTGCTGGGCCAGCCCGCCGAGCTGTGCGTCGGCCAGCACGGACAGCAGTTGCGCGTCGTCCAGCGTGGTGCTGGTGGCCGGGTAGATCATCTGGCTGCGCAGGCTGCCGACCTGCATGTACGGCCGCTGCGGCAGGAAGAACACGTCCTCGGTGGGCCGCTGGTGCACGGTGCCGCTGCCGCTGCGCCACAGCCCGGCCAGTGCCCGCAGCAGAGAGCTTTTGCCGCAGCCGCTGGCCCCGGTGATCAACAGCGCCTCGCCCGGACCGACCCGCAGGTTCAGGTTCTTGACCAGCAGGCGGCCGAACTTGGGCGTGTGCAGGGTGAGGTCTTCGGTGGCCAGCTGTTCGCTCACGCAAAAATTGATCTGCGACTCCGCCGGGCTCGCCGCCGCGCCGGCGCTCCATTCGGTGCCGTGGCGATCGCGGCGCAGACGGCGCACACCGCGTAGACGGCTGACGGTGCGCATTGGGGGCACAGGCACAGCCTCAGGTTGGGCGGCAGGACGCGAGTTCGGCACGTCGCTCGCACCGGATGCCGTGTTGCCCGCTGGCGATGCGCGTTCTTTGCCTTCTTCGCGTCCTTCGCGTCCTTCGCGTGCTTCACTTCCTTCGGTCAGGCCGATGCGGCGCGACAGCGTGTGCAGCCGGCCAATTCCCGCAACGAAGCGGCTCAGGCTTTCGAAGTTGTCAACAATCAGTGACACGGCCGTCAGCACGGCGGCGAAGGCGCCGGCCGCCTGCACCGCGCGGCCCACCTCCAGCTCGCCCGACAGCACGCCGTCCGCCAGGATCACCGCCGGAATCACCAGCGTCAACTGGCTGAACGCCCGCTGGAAGAGGTTCAGCGAAC
>JAQGNA010000357.1 GCA_028292075.1 Rhodoferax sp.
ATGCTCCTTTTTACATGAAAGATCGATTCCACCAGCTCCGGGACGGCAGCGTAGTAGTCTCCTCGCTGTTAATGAAATTCCGATTAGCACCCCATTTTCTCTTATAGCTAATTCACTATAATGTGAACAGCTTGGGTCAAAAACACACCTATTCCCAATGTTTTTTGGACGCAATTTTCGATAAATTCGTAACAATAATATAGCGAATTTTGCAAAATTTGGCTTTTTTGGAATTGGTAGCGAATGAATTTGCGTATCCATTCTGGTGGTTCCCGTAAGCTTACGCTCAACAGAAGGGCGCAATTCTTCACTTACATTAAATTCAAAGCTATCCATTTCAAGTTCCCATGCCGGCATAACGTAATGTATGTCGCAAAACTGCCAAATAAGCTGGAGCTTGCGGAATATTTGCATGCACTATATCCTGAGCGCGGAGAAGGCATACCTTCAGGGGGTGCGTTTTCTTGTCCGATGGCATGGCGGTGCCGGGGCCATGAGGCATCCAAGGGAAATGGGCGCCTCCGAGGTAGAAGCCTTTCTGACCATGTTGGCCAACGAGCGCCGCGTGTCTGCGTCCACGCACAACCAAGCGCTAAGTTCCCTGCTCTTTCTCTACCGGCAAGTCCTTGCGATGAACTTGCCATGGCTGGACGGTGTGACCCGCCCCGCGCAGAAGCGCAGCATCCCCAGCGTGTTGACAAAGGACGAGGTGGCGGCCGTGTTCAGTTCCTCGCGCCAGACATGCGCTTGCTGGCGCGCCTCCTACCTCCTGTATGGCACTGGCATGCGGCTGATGGAGGGCTGAGACTTCGCGTCAAGGACTTCGATTTCGATCGCCATGTCGTCATCGTGCGGGAAGCCAAGGGAGACAAGGACCGCATGGTCATGTTGCCGCACCCACTGGCAACCGCACTACCTGCCTGACTCAGTTGCGCGTGTGGTTTGACAAATCACGTTAGATAGCAGACCGCCCGCTCCCAACCAGGGCTTCAAGCCAATTTCATGCGCAAAAAAACCCGCACGAAGCGGGTTTTACTGGACAAAGCCACGCCTCAGAACAACACGCGCGTCCGCAGCGTCCCCGGCACATGCCCCAGCTTCTCCAGCGCCAGATCGCTCGACGCCGCGTCGATGTCGATCACCACATACCCAATCGCCTCGTTGGTCTGCAAAAACTGCCCGGCGATGTTGATCTTGTTGTCCGAGAACACCTGGTTGATGGCCGACAGCACGCCCGGGATGTTGCGGTGCACGTGCAGCAGGCGGTGTTTGCCGGCGTGCGTGGGCAGCGCCACCTCGGGGAAGTTGACCGACGAGGTGGAGGTACCGTTGTCGCTGTACTTCACCAGCTTTTCGGCCACTTCCACGCCGATGTTGGCCTGCGCCTCCATGGTGGAGCCGCCGATGTGCGGCGTGAGGATGACGTTGTCCAGCCCCCGCAGCGGCGACACGAATTCGTCCTTGTTGCTGCCCGGCTCGACCGGGAACACGTCGAGCGCGGCGCCCAGCAGCTTCTTCGCCTTGAGCGCCTCGGTGAGCGCGTCGATGTCGACCACGGTGCCGCGCGAGGCATTGATCAGGATGCCGCCCGGCTTCATGGCGGCGATCTCGGCGGGGCCGATCATCCACTGGGTGGACGGCAGTTCGGGCACGTGCAGCGTGACGATGTCGGCCTGCGCCATCAGGTCGTGCAGCTTGCCGACCTGGCGCGCGTTGCCCAGCGGCAGCTTGCTCACCACGTCGTAGAACGCCACTTTCATGCCCAGCGCCTCGGCCAGCACCGACAGCTGCGTGCCGATGGAGCCGTAGCCGACGATGCCGAGCGTCTTGCCGCGGATCTCGTAGGCGTTGGTGGCCGACTTGAGCCAGCCGCCGCGGTGCGCCAGCGCGCTCTTTTCGGGCACGCCGCGCAGCAGCAGGATGGCCTCGGCCAGCACCAGCTCGGCCACGGAACGGGTGTTGGAATACGGCGCGTTGAACACGGCCACGCCGCGCTCTCTCGCCGCGTTCAGATCGACCTGGTTGGTGCCGATGCAGAAGCAGCCCACCGCCACCAGCTTGGGTGCGTGCGCGAAGATATCGGCGGTGAGCTGGGTTTGCGACCGGATGCCGATGAAGTGAGCGTCGGCGATCCTGGCCTTCAGCTCCTCACCCTGCAGCGCCTTCGGCAGCATCTCGATCTGGCTGTAACCCTGGGCGCGCAAAAGGTCGACCGCGGAGGGATGAATGCCCTCGAGCAACAGGAACTTGATCTTGCTTTTGTCGAGGGAGGTCTTGCTGGTCATGGTGCCTTGCGCATTGGAGAATGAATGGGGGGAGGCCCGGCCTCCCCGAACGGAAGGCGATGCTAGCATCCGGGTCCGCGCGGGCCGCAGGCCAGGACCGCGTGCCAGCGTCGGCACAAGGGCCATCCAGGGCGTCGCGGGCAAGACGAGGAAGCCCGCTGCGAACGGGTTTTCCCGGGTCACGGTTTGTCAGATTCGGAATAAAAATTCGTGAGTCTGTCACATTTAGAAAATAAGATTCAGCGCTCACACCAGAGCATGTCCAGGAGACTTCATGAAATTCCGCTTTCCAGCCGTTACCGCGGCTGTCTTCGCCCTCACAGCTTCCGTCGCCGGCACCGCACACGCGCAGACCGAGATCCAGTGGTGGCACTCCATGACCTCGGTCAATGGCGAATGGGTCAACGACCTCGCCAAGGAATTCAACGCCAGCCAGACGGCCTACAAGATCGTGCCGACCTACAAGGGCCAGTACGATGAATCGATGGCGGCCGCCATTGCCGCCTACCGCTCGGGCAACGCACCGCACATCCTGCAGGTGTTCGAAGTCGGCACGGCCACCATGATGGCCAGCAAGGGCGCGGTGATTCCGGTCACCAAGATCATGCAGGACGGCGGCCAGGCCTTCGACCCCAAGGCCTACATCCCGGCGATCGCAAGCTACTACACCAACCCCGCCGGCCAGATGGTGAGCTTCCCGTTCAACAGCTCGACCACCGTCTTCTATTACAACAAGGACGCCTTCAAGGCGGCGGGCCTGCCCGACAAGCCGCCTACCACCTGGCCCGAGGTCACCCTGGCCGCAGCCAGACTGAAGGCCGCCGGACACAAGTGCCCGCTGACGCTCGCCTGGCAGACCTGGACGCAGCTTGAAAGCTTTTCCTCGTGGCACAACGTCGAGTACGCCACCAAATCGAACGGCATGGCCGGCATGGACGCACGGCTGAAGGTCGACTCCCCGCTGCACCTGCGCCACATCGAGAACCTGTCCAACATGGCCAAGCAGGGCCTGTTCGTCTACAAGGGCCGCCAGAACATTCCTGAAGCCAGCTTCGTCTCGGGCGAGTGCGCCATGATCACGAGCTCGTCGGGCTTCTACGGCAACGTGTCCAAGAACGCCAAGTTCGCCTACGGCGTGGCGCCTCTGCCCTACTACCAGGACGTGCCCGGCGCGCCACAGAACACCGTCATCGGCGGCGCGAGCCTGTGGGTGATGTCGGGCAAAAAGGCCGACGAATACAAGGGCGTGGCCCAGTTCTTCTCGTACATCTCCAAGCCCGAAGTGCAGTCTGCCAGCCACAAGCGCACCGGCTACCTGCCCGCCACCATGGCGGCCTTCGACCTGACCGAGAAGTCCGGCTATTACAAGCAGAACCCGGGTACCGACGTGGCCGTGAACCAGATGATCCGCAAGGTCACCGACAACAGCAAGGGCCTGCGCCTGGGCAACCTGCCGCAGATCCGCGCCGTGGAAGACGAAGAGCTGGAGCAGGTCTGGGCCGGCAAGAAGGCGCCCAAGGAAGCGCTGGACTCCATCGTGAAGCGCGGCAATGAACTGCTCGAACGCTTCCAGAAGGCCAACAAGTAAGGCCTCGACCACAACGGGAGCCAGGGCCTGACAAGGCCTGGCGCTCTCTTTTTGTCCAGCCCTCCGCATTGCGCGCCGAGGGCTTCAGATTTTTGGAGCTCCATGGAAAAGCGTGTCCTGTTTCGTTCCGCCTGGCTGCCCTGGGCGCTGCTTGCACCCCAGCTGATCGTGATCGCGGTGTTTTTCTTCTGGCCAGCCGGCCAGGCGCTGCTGCAGTCTTTCCAGGTGCAGGACGCGTTCGGCAGTTCCACCGAATGGGTCGGCTTCGAAAACTTCAAGACGCTGTTCGCCGACCCGGGCTACCTGGCGTCTTTCAAGACGACGGCGGTGTTCTCGGTGCTGGTGGCCGGCATCGGCATTGCGCTGTCGCTGATGCTGGCGGTGTTCGCCGATCGGGTCATCAAGGGCGCGCTGTTCTACAAGACGCTGCTGATCGTGCCCTATGCCGTGGCGCCCGCGGTGGCCGGCGTGTTGTTCGTCTTCATGTTCTCGCCGTCGCTCGGCGTGGTGGCCTACGGGCTGGGCAAGATGGGTTTCGACTGGAACCACCTGCTCAACGGCGGGCACGCCATGACGCTGATCGTGGTCGCGGCGGTCTGGAAGCAGATTTCGTATAACTTCCTGTTCTTCCTGGCTGGCCTGCAGTCGATCCCGAAGTCGTTGATCGAAGCCGCCGCCATCGACGGCGCCCGGCCGCTGCGCCGCTTCTGGACGATTCAGTTCCCGCTGCTGTCGCCCACCACCTTCTTCCTGCTGGTGATCAACGTGGTCTACGCCTTCTTTGACACCTTCGCCATCGTCGACGCGGCCACCCATGGCGGCCCGGGGCAGGAAACCTCGATCCTGGTCTACAAGGTGTACTACGACGGCTTCAAGGCGATGGACCTCGGCGGGTCCGCCGCACAGTCGGTGGTGCTGATGGTGATCGTCATCGCGCTCACGGTGGTCCAGTTCAAGTTTGTCGAAAAGAAAGTGAATTACTGATGAACTGGCACACCCCCAGTCTCGGCGCACTGCGCGTCGCTCCGCCGCCTCCCGGTTTCGACGGGCTCAACACTGACGCGCTCGGGGCAATGCCTGCCGTCTGGCCAAGCCGGCCCTGCACCATGGCTTGCTCGCCGATCGCGTCGTCAGAGAAAGTGCCCCATGGTTGAACGGCGCAGTACCTTCGGAATTCTGGCCCACGTGGTGATGATCGTGGGCGTGCTGGTGGTGGCCTTCCCGCTCTACCTGGCATTCATCGCATCCACGCACACGGCGCAGGACATCGTTCAGGCGCCGATGCCGCTCTGGCCTGGCAGCAACATGTGGGAAAGCTACAAGACCGCGCTGTTCGGCGGCGGCGCCGGCGCTGGTGGCGGCTCCGACGCCCCCGTGGCCCGCATGATGTGGGTGAGCCTGGTGACGGCGCTGGTCATCACCATCGGCAAGATTTCGATCTCGCTGCTGTCGGCCTTCGCCATTGTCTACTTCCGCTTTCCGATGAAGGGGTTTTTCTTCTGGGCCATCTTCGTCACGTTGATGCTGCCGGTCGAGGTGCGCATCGGCCCAACGTACAAGGTGGTGTCCGACCTGCACATGCTCAACAGCTTCGCCGGGCTCACCATTCCGCTGATCGCCTCGGCCACCGCCACCTTCCTGTTCCGCCAGTTCTTTCTCACGGTGCCTGACGAACTGGTGGAGGCCGCCCGGATGGACGGCGCCGGCCCGATGCGCTTCTTCAAGGACATCCTGCTGCCGCTTTCCAAGACTTCGATGGCCGCGCTGTTCGTCATCCAGTTCATCTACGGCTGGAACCAGTACCTCTGGCCACTGCTGGCCACGACCAGCGAAGACATGTACCCGGTGGTGATCGGCATCAAGCGCATGATTTCCGGCGGCGATGGCCAGACCGGCTGGAACGTGGTCATGGCCACCGCCCTGCTGGCGATGCTGCCGCCCGCACTGGTGGTGATCCTGATGCAGAAGTGGTTTGTCAAAGGCCTGGTCGATACCGAGAAATAGACGCACCTCGGCTGCCGTCCACTTCGCGTGGCGGCGCCCGCCCCTTGCAGGGGGCGACACCAGCGGCCTGGCAAAGTCATGTTCCGCGGTGTTCCCCGAATGAAGAACAATGCCTCGTCGTGGGGCAGTTACAGAGAAGAACATGGCTTCCATTTCCCTGAAAAACGTCATCAAGCGCTATGGTTCCGGCAAGAGCGAGGTGAAGGTGCTGCACGGCGT
>JAQGNA010000367.1 GCA_028292075.1 Rhodoferax sp.
CTGACCGCACCCTTCTACGCGGTCAAGGTGACGGGTGCACTGTTCCACACGCAGGGCGGCCTGGACGTG
Organism: Rhodoferax sp.; assembly: GCA_028292075.1. The sequence goes on from JAQGNA010000367.1 coordinate 70, forward strand.
GACGCGGGCTGCCGGGTACTGCGACAGGATGGCTCGGCCCTGCCGAATCTCTTCGCAGCCGGTGGCGCGGCGCGGGGCGTATCGGGCAATGCGGTGTGGGGCTATCTTTCAGGCAATGGCCTGCTCAGCGCCGTGGGTGGCGGGTGGATCGCCGCCGGCAGCGCGGCCACCAGCGTCAACCTCTGAACCTCAACTGGAGACCAGCGATGACAACTTCTCTGAAACAACGACTGCAGCAGAACCAGGTGCTGCTCGCCCCCGGCGTCTATGACGCCTTCACCGCGCTGGTCGCCCAGCAGGCCGGGTTCGAGGCGCTGTATCTTTCGGGCGCCTCCATCGCCTATACCCGGCTGGGACGATCCGACGTCGGGCTGACCACCGCCACCGAAGTGGCCGACACGCTGGCGCGCATCACCGAGCGCGTGTCGCTGCCCGTGATCGTGGACGCCGACACCGGCTTCGGCAACGCGCTGAACACCCAGCGCACGGTCAAGGCGTTCGAACGCGCCGGCGCGGCGATGGTTCAGCTGGAAGACCAGACATTTCCAAAGCGTTGTGGCCACCTCGATGGCAAGACCGTGGTGCCGGTGGCCGAGATGTGCGGCAAGCTCAAGGCCGCGCTGGACGCCCGTGCTTCGAGCGAAACGCTGATCCTGGCCCGCACCGACGCACTGGCCGTCGAAGGCCTCGAGGCGGCCATGGAACGCGCCGAGGCCTACCTGGCCTGCGGTGTCGACGCGCTGTTCATCGAGGCGCTGCGCTCGCCAGAGCAGATGGCCCAGGCCTGCCAGCGGTTCGCCCACCGCATTCCGCTGCTGGCCAACATGGTGGAAGGCGGCAAGACGCCGGTGCAGAGCGCCAGCGTGCTGGGCGAGGTCGGATTCCGCATCGTCATCTTCCCGGGTGGCACTGCGCGCGCGGTGGCATTCACCCTTCAGCAGTACTACGCCCGCCTGCATGCGCACCAAAGCACACTGCCCATGCAGTCATCGATGCTGGACTTCGACCAGCTCAACGCGCTGATCGGGACGCCGGAATTGCTTGCCGAGGGCCAGCGCTACGCCTGACCCGGCGCGGTTCAGGCGGCCGGTGACTGCTTGATCTTCTTCACCAGCGCCGTGGTCGAATAGCCGTCGACGAAGGGAATCGCCAGCGCCCGCCCGCCATAGGCTTCGACGACGCGGGTTTCGGCCAGCTTACGCATGTCGTAGTCGCCGCCCTTCACCAGGATGTCGGGCCGCAATTCGGTGATGAGTTCGAGCGGTGTGTCTTCGTCGAACCAGGTCACCAGCGACACCGCCTCCAAAGCGGCCATCATGGTGGCCCGGTCGGCCTCGGTGTTCAGCGGCCGGTCGGGGCCCTTGCCGAGGCGACGGGCCGACGTGTCGCTGTTGAGGGCAACCACCAGGCTGCCCCCGAGCGAGCGGGCCTGCGCCAGGTAGGTGACGTGGCCACGGTGCAGGATGTCGAACACGCCGTTGGTGAAGACGACCGGCCGGGGCAGGGCGGCCAGCAAAGCGGCGGCCTCGGTACGCGCGGCGATCTTCTGCAGGAACGTCGGTGGCGGCAGGGGGCTCGAGGTGGCGGCAACAGGCGGCGTGGCGGTCATCGCGTTATGGCGGTCATGGCAATCATCGCGGTCATGCTAGCAGGCTCAAGAACCGGGCGATTTGCGCCGACAATGGCTTTCTGCGCCAATCGGCACAGCTTGCTCCCATAATCAGCGCTCAACATGAATCTGATCGCGGTCAACATCGATTCCATCCGGCTGGGCCAACCGCTTCCGTTCGCCCTGCGCAACGAAAAAGGCGTGCTGCTGGCGAACAAGGGCTATGTCATCAGCGACCGCTCGGAGATCGCCTACTGGACCTCCCGCGGCATGACGCTTTGCGTGGACGTTGACGCGTCCGAGGAGCACCACCGCGCCTATGTCGGCAAGCTGCACGAGATGGTGCGCTCCGACCGGCCGCTGGGCGACATCGTGAACGTGCAGATGGCACCGAGCGACATGGCCCGCGGCGACACCCGCGAAAAGCCCGACGTGCCCGACTGGACCGCCCTGCAGCTCAAGGCCAACGCCTTGCTGCGTGACAGCGGCAGCGACCAATTTCTACCGCGTCTCGACCGGCTCTACAACGAACTGCACCAGCTGGTGCAGCACCATCCCGACGCCACGCTGTTCGCGTTGATCCACCTGTCGGCCACCGAGGTACGCATCTACAGCGCCACGCACGCCATGTTGGTGTACGTGGTGTGCAGCCTGGCCGCCAGCGAGGTGCTCAACTGGTCGCCCGAGCTCGACGCCAAGCTGGGCAAGGCCGCGCTCACGATGAACATCAGCATGACGGCCCTGCAGGACCAGCTCGCCATGCAGTCGAAGCCGCTCACGGTGGGGCAGATCGAGGCGGTGGAGCAGCATGCCCAGCGCTCGTTTTCAATGCTGCTGGCGATGGGCGTGGACGACGAAGACTGGCTCCTGGCCGTGCGCCACCACCACGACCGCGCGCCCGGCGCCCTGGCCCTGAAGAGCGACGCGATGCGCATCGCACGGTTGATCCAGCGGGCCGATGTGTTCGCAGCCCGGCTGTCACCGCGCCTGGGTCGGCTGTGCATGGCACCGTCGGCCGCGATGCAGGCGGCGTATTTCGACGAGGAAAAGAAGGTCGACGAGGCTGGCGCGGCGCTGGTCAAGGCGGTCGGCGTCTATTCGCCTGGCACGCTGGTGCGCCTTGCCAGCAACGAGGTGGCCGCGGTCATCCGCCGTGGACTCAACACCACCACGCCGCATGTCGCCGTGTTGATCAACCGCCAGGGCATGCCCACCGGCGAATGGATGATTCGCGACACCAGCCAACCCAGCTTCAAGATCACCGCCCACGTCGCCCACCGGGACGTGAAGGTGCAGATCAAGCTCGACAGCCTGCTCGAGCTAATCTGACCGGCTGTTGAAAAGCTGCTGCGGCGCCGCTCCGCGGCGTTGCGCGGAATCCTCACGGTCAGAAGCAGGTTCCGGTGCGCCGGGCGCCTTGCAACTGGCCTTTCTCGCTACGCTTTCCAACAGCCTGTGGCGCGATTCAAGCGCTCGCGCCTTCCGCCGGGGGCGCCAGGCCGCCTGCCACTTCTTTCGAGATCTCCTTGCGGTAGCGGTTCAGCTCCTGCACGGTCTTGAAGCTGCGGTCCATCAGCAGGCTGGTGTTGTGCAGGATGCGC
>JAQGNA010000448.1 GCA_028292075.1 Rhodoferax sp.
CTCGATCTCGCCACGCCGGTCAAGGACCCGCGCGACTACACCGTGGTGGGCCAGTCGGTGCCGCGCGTCGACCTGCACGGCAAACTCACCGGCGAACTCGTCTTCGTGCACGACATGCGCCTGCCCGGCATGTTGCACGGCCGTGTGGTCCGCCCGCCGTATGCCGGGGCCGACCATGGCGACTTCATCGGCAACACGCTGGAGGCGGTGGACGAGGCTTCCATCGCGCACATCGCCGGCATCCGCGCGGTGGTGGTGATCCGCGATTTCGTCGGCATCGTGGCCGAGCGCGAGGAGCAGGCGGAGCAGGCCCTGCTCGACCTGCGCGTGCGCTGGAAACGCTGGCCCGGCATGCCCGACCAGCAGGACGTGCAGCAGGCGATCCGCGCCAACCCGCGCAGCACGCGCAAGTTGGTGGACGAGGGCGATATCGATGCGGCCCTGGCAGCGGCCGACCAGTCGATGCCGCGCACCTACCTGTGGCCGTACCAGATGCATGCGTCCATCGGGCCGTCTTGCGCGGTCGCCGATTGGCAGGCCGCCGGCCCCCCACCCGCTGCCCCGGCGGATGCCGCCGCGGCCCGCCCCGGAAGCGGCGCCGCCTCGCAACCCCGGCTGACCGTCTGGGCCGGCACGCAGAACCCGCACGTGCTGCGCTTCGACCTGTCGCGCCTCATGGGCCTGCCCGATGTGGCGATCGACGTGGTCCGCATGGAAGCCGCGGGCTGCTACGGCCGCAACGGCGCCGACGACGTGGCGGCCGACGCGGCGCTGCTGTCGCGGGCCGTGGGCGCGCCGGTGCGGGTGCAGCTCACGCGCGCGCAAGAAAACCTGTGGGAGCCCAAGGGCACGGCGCAGCTGATGGAGGTGCGGGGCGGGCTCAACGCCGACGGTTCGGTGGCGGCCTATGACTTCGAAACCTCCTACCCGTCGAACGGCGCGCCCACGCTGGCGCTGCTGCTGACCCGCAGCATCGAGCCGGTGGCCCAGGCCTTCGAAATGGGCGACCGCACGGCGCGGCCGCCCTACAGCTATGACAACCTGCGGGTCAGCGTGCACGACATGGCGCCCATCGTGCGATCGTCGTGGCTGCGCGGCGTGTCGGCGTTGCCCAACGCCTTTGCCCACGAGTCCTACATCGACGAGATGGCCACCGCGGCCGGGGTCGACCCGGTGGCCTACCGGCTGCAACACCTGAACGACCCGCGCGCCGCCGAGCTGGTGCGCGCCACCGCCGACAAGGCCGGCTGGCAGCCGCACACGGCGCCGCAGCAGAAGTCATCGCCCGGTGACGGCGAATGGCTGAACGGCCAGGGCTTCGCCTACGCCCGCTACATCCACAGCCGGTGGCCTGGCTTCGGCGCGGCCTGGGCTGCCTGGGTGGCCGATGTGGAGGTGAACCGCAACACCGGCGAGGTGCATGTGCGCCGCGTGGTGGTGGGCCATGACGCCGGCCTGCTGGTCAACCCCGCGGGCGTGGCGCAACAGGTGCATGGCAATGTGCTGCAGACCACCAGCCGCGCGCTGAAGGAGCAGGTGCAGTTCACGCCCGGCAGCAACGTGGTGGCCAATGCCGAATGGGGCAGCTACCCGATCCTCAGCTTCCGCGAGGTGCCGGTGGTGGAAGTGATGCACATGCCGCGCCCGGGGGAGCCGGCGCTGGGCGCGGGCGAGTCGGCTTCGGTGCCAGGCACGGCGGCCATCGCCAATGCCATCTTCGACGCCACCGGCGTGCGTTTGCGTGCGCCGCCGTTCACGCCCGAGGTGGTGCGCGCGGCGATGAACCTGCCGCCGCTGCCCCAGCCCGCCACGGAAAGGGACACGGCCACGGACACGGCCGGCGGGCGGGCCGACGCGTCACGCGCCGCGGCGCTTTTGGCAAGCCTGCCGTTTCCGAAGGGCCGCGCCGCATCGGCCACCCTCGGCGCGCTGCTTGCCGGCGCCGTAGGCCTGGGCGCGGCGCTATTCGGCGGCCGCGCCAACATCGCACCGCTGGCGGCAGCGGCGCCGGCGGTCTACACCGAGGCCACCATCGAACGGGGCCGCCAGCTGGCAGCGGTGGGCAATTGCGTGGGTTGCCACACCGCGCCCAGTGGCGGGCCCAACTCACCCGAAGGTGTGCCGACCGCGGGCGGGCGGGCCATGCACACGCCGTTCGGCACGGTGTACACCACCAACCTCACGCCCGACCCGGCCACCGGCATCGGCCGCTGGTCGTTTACCGCTTTCCAACGGGCCATGCGCGAAGGCGTCTCGCGCGACGGCCATCTGTTGTACCCGGCCTTTCCCTACACGGCGTTCGCCAAGACCAGCGACGAAGACCTCACCGCGCTGTACGCCTACCTCATGGCGCAGCCCGCCGTGGTGGCCGCCACGCCGCCTGCGGAGATGCGGTTCCCCTTCAACCAGCGCTCGCTCATGGCCGGGTGGAACGCACTTTTTCACGACGCCACGCCGTACCGCGCCGATGTCGGGCAATCGGCCGAATGGAACCGCGGCGCCTACCTTGTCAACGGACTCGGACATTGCGGCGCCTGCCACACGCCGCGCAACGCCCTCGGCGCGGAAAAGGGCGGCGACGCCTACCTGGCCGGCGCTTTGGTGGACGGCTGGGAGGCGCCCGCGCTCACCGCCTTGTCGCGCGCGCCGGTGCCCTGGAGCGGTGACGCGCTCTACCGTTACCTGCGCCACGGCCATGCCGACGAACACGGGGCCGCGGCCGGGCCGATGGCGTCGGTGGTGAAGGAACTGGCGGCCTTGCCCGATGCCGACATCCGCGCCATGGCGCGCTACCTGGCGTCGTTCCAGCCCGCAGCCGAGGTCGATGCCGGTGCCGTGGTGCGCCAGGCCGCCGCGCAGGCAACCCAGCGCCTGCCCGACGCCAGCCAGCGTCTGTTCGAAGGGGCCTGCGGCGCCTGCCACCACGACGGCGA
>JAQGNA010000482.1 GCA_028292075.1 Rhodoferax sp.
CCGGCGTGATCTGGACGCTGCTGGACATCACCGAGCGCCGCAAGGCGGAGGACGACATCCGGGCCGCGCTGGAGCGCCAGAAAGAGCTGAACGAGCTGCGCTCGCGCTTCGTTTCGATGACGAGCCATGAGTTCCGCACGCCATTGGCCACGATCCTCTCGTCGGCAGAACTGGTGCAGCACTACGGTGACCGCATGCCGGCCGCCGAAAAGCGCGAGGTGCTGCAGAGCATTGAAAACGGCGTGCACCGCATGACCCGCATGCTCGACCGCATGCTGCTCATCGGCAAGGCGGACGCGCAGATGCTCGAATTTTCGCCCCAGCCGCTCGACCTGAAGAACCTGTGCCAGCGCTGTGTCGACGAGGCCAGGCGGCAGCATGCCGATGCCAGTGGCGACGTGGTGCTGGCGTACCAGGCCGGTCCGACGCCAGGCATGTTCGACGAGAAACTGCTGCAGCACATTCTTGGCAACCTGCTGTCGAACGCCCTCAAGTATTCACCGCCGGGTGGGCGGGTGCGCTTCAGCGTGACCGAGGACGGCGGCCGCACGGTGTTCGAGGTGGCCGACGAGGGCATCGGCATTCCGGCCGCCGAAATTCCGCTGCTGTTCGAGTCGTTTCACCGGGCCAGCAATGTGGGCCGCATCCAGGGCACGGGGCTTGGCCTGGCCATCGTCAAGAAGGCGGTGGAACGCCATGGCGGCACCGTGGCGGTACTCAGCGAAGCTGGCGCCGGTGCCTGCTTCACGGTCACACTCTGAAGTCAACGCGTGTTGACAAACCTCAGAATTCGGGCGCACCGTCGAGCGGTGCCAGCAGTGCATCGAGGTCGGCGGGGCTGAACTTCACCGTGCCGAGCGTGTCGTCGCCCAGCACGCCCTGCGCCAGCGCCGCCTTGCGCGCCTGCAGCTCGAGCATGCGTTCCTCGATGCTGCCCTCCACCACCAGCTTGTAGACGAAGACCGGCTGGGTCTGGCCGATGCGGTGGGCGCGCGCGGCCGGCTGCTGTTCGGCCGCGGGGTTCCACCAGGGGTCGACATGGATCACCGTGTCGGCCGCGGTGAGGTTCAAACCCAGGCCGCCGGCCTTCAGGCTCGCCAGCAGGATCGGTACCTCCCTTGCCTGGAAGCGGGCCACCACTTCGCCGCGTTGCCCGGGCGGCGTCTTCCCGGTGAGCGAGAGGTAGGCCAGGCCGTGCGCCGCAAGAGCCGGGCCCAGCAGGCCCAGCATTTCGGTGAATTGCGAGAACAACAGGATGCGCCGGCCGTCGGCGACCAGGGTCGGCAGCATCTCGCACAAACGTTCGAGCTTGGCGCGCTCCATGTCGGGCGGCATCTTCGTGCCCTTGACGAGGTAGGGGTCGCAACAGACCTGGCGCAACCGCAGCAAGGCGCCCAGCACGCTGATCTGCGAGCGCGCCAGGCCCGCCCGCGCGAGCACGCGGCGCACCATGTGGTCGGCGGCCACGCGCACGCTTTCGTAGAGCACCCGCTGCCTGCCTTCGAGCGGCACGCGCAGGATCGATTCGGTCAGCGGGGGCAGGTCGCGGGCCACGTCTTCCTTGCGCCGGCGCAGGATGAAGGGCCGCACCCGGCGGGCCAGCGCCTGCGCCCGCAGGGTCTCGCCATTCACCTCGATCGGCTTGCGCCAGTGCCGCTGGAAACTGCGCACGTCGCCCAGGAAGCCAGGCATGAGGAAGTCGAACTGCGCCCACAACTCGCCGAGGTGGTTCTCCAGCGGCGTGCCCGTCAGGCACAGCCGGTGGCGCGCGCGGATGCGGCGAACGGCCCGCGCCGCGCGGCCGGCCGCGTTCTTCACGCTCTGGGCTTCATCGAGCACCAGCAAGTGAAACGGCTGCGCGGCCAGCACGCGGATGTCGCGCCACAACAGCGCGAAGGTGGTCAGCACCAGGTCGGCCTGCGGCATTGCAGGGAAGTGGCTGGCCCGGCCGGGGCCGTGCAAGGTCAGCACCCGAAGACCTGGCGCCATGCGGCGGGCTTCGGCCTGCCAGTTGAACAGCAGCGAGGTGGGCACCACGACCAAGGCAGGATGCTCGAGCCGGCCGGCTTCCTTTTCTATGAGCAGATGCGCCAACGTCTGCGCCGTCTTGCCCAGGCCCATGTCGTCGGCCAGGATGCCGGCCAGGTGGTTGGCGCGCAGGTACTGCAGCCAGGCGAGGCCTTCGGCCTGATAAGGCCGCAGCGTGATGGTGAGCCCGGCCGGTGGCGCAATGGCGACCGGCACGCTGCCGCGCAGTTGCGCCGCCAGGTCGCGCAGGCCTTCGTCGCCGCGCAGCTGCCAGGCACCGCGCTCGCCGGCGCGGCGGGCCAGCGCCGCATGGCTCTCGGCCAGGCCCTGGCGCAGCGCCTCCACGCGAAAGGCCTCCCACGGTGCCAGCTGGAACGGGCCGTCCTTGCGGCGCGGATCGGTGAGCAGGTCGAGCATGGCGCCGACGATGGCCTTGATGGGCGCAGCCGGTGTCTCGATGCGCCGGCCGCCGGGTGCGCGCAGCGACACGCTGGCCTCGTCGTCGATCTCGGCCAGTTGGTCGGCGTTCAGCCATTGGGGAGAACGCCGCAGCAGGTCGGCCAGCATGGGTGCCAGGTCGAGAAGTTCCCCATCGACCTCCACGCCCAGGGTCAGAAGCCATGAACCTTCGCGCCGGGCCAGGCCCAGGCCGCCCACTGCCGTGGCCGTGACCGAAGTTTGCATGGCGCCGACCACTTCCTGGCCGATCGCCTCGCCAGTGGCCGGGTCGAGCACCAGGCGCCAGGCGTCAACCGGCACGCTGTGGTGGGCAAAGCCTGGCCGCACCAGCACCGACCAGCCGCGTTCGCGCAACGCCGACACGCGGTCGGCCCAAAAGTCGGCGAACTGGTCTTCCTGTGCGAGCGTGTAGAGGGGGCCGTGCGCCGCGTCCTGAGCCGCGTGCAGCCGCGCCACCTCTTCGCCGCGCCACTGCAACGCGTCGGATGGAATGGCATGCAAGCCCAGCGCCGCCAGCGTGGCCGATGCGGCCTGCATGGCGGCTGGCGTGGGGGCGCCCAGCCAGTCGAGCCGGGCCACGGTGACGGAGTCGCCGCGCGGGCCGGACGGTCCGAAGGCCATCATGCCGAGCAGGCCGTCGCCGCGCCCAAGGGTCTGCAGCGTGAGGCGGGGGTGGGCTTGCGCCAGATCGACCAGGGCCGGCAGCAGCTGCGCCGTTTGAGCCGACACCGTTTTGGCATTCGGGTTCAGCCGGGGCTTCGGACGGGGCGAGGTTTTGAGGAGTGTCGAAGTCTTGGAACGCGGAGCCGGCATGGCGGGCATTGTCGCCGCCGCCAGCGAAGCCTCGGGGCGGTGCTGCCGACGTTGGCAGTGGCGCAGCCTGAAAAAGCTGCCGCCTGAAGACTAGAGAATCTCGCTGACGCGCCCGGCCATCAGGATGTGGGCGTGCAGCTTGTTGGTTGCGCCGTTGCCAACCTTCTTCACATCGTGGTTCGTCAGCAGCCCCCAGACCATGCCGTCGTCCACCCGGAAGGTGCAAAGCAAGCGCGGCGTCGAAGCCAGCTTCAGCACCTGCGCCGCCGACAGCGACCCGAGCAGGTCGGCCGACTCCTCGTTCATGCCCAGCCGGAACAGCGCCTCCGCCTTGTCCTGACGGATCAGGCTCTGCGCCAGCATCAGGTAGGTGAGGTTCGCTTCGCGGATCTCTTCAAGCGTGGTGTCGTTGGTCATGGTGCTACCGATATTCAAGATGAGGGAAGGATGTGCATGCCCCTTCCAAAGACACCGCGGATCTGGCTCCGTCAGGCCGCTGGTGTCGCCCCCTGCAAGCCTGTCTTGAGCTTGTCGAATGAGGGTTGGGCGCGACACGCAGTGCGCAACCTGGGGTGTGCCTAGTGCAGCATCAGCGAACGCTCGCCCTTGCACTTGCCCGCGCGCGCTGGCGGATTGCACAGGCCGCACACATACTGGCGCGGGTTCTCGTACAGCTCGGTGACGAACTTGCCGCCGCACTGCGAGCAAGCCGTCATGTTCAGCATGTTGGCGTCGACGAACTTGACGAGGCGCCAGGCCCGTGTGAACGACAGCAGCGCGTCGATCTCGGCGGCCTGCACCTGCTCGCTGTACAGGCGGTAGGCCTTGGTCAGGATGTCGATCGAATCGAGCTCGATGCTCTTCGACAGGTATTCGTAGATGTTCAGGAACAGCGAGGAGTGGATGTTTTCCTGCCACGACAGGAACCAGTCGGTCGAAAACGGCAGCTGGCCCTTCGAAGGCGACTTGCCCGAAACTTCCTTGTACAGGCGCAGCAGACGCTCGTAAGACAGGTCGGTCTCCGACTCCAGCACCTGCATGCGGGCGCCCATCTGGATCAGCGCGGCGGCGCGTTCGATCTGCTGCGAATCCTTGAGGACGCTCTTGACGGTTTTCGTGGACATGGTCGTTTCCTGAAAGGGCTGGAATCAGAGGGAGATCAGAGTGAAATCAGAGGACTTCGGCGACGCGGCCGGCCATCAGGATGTTGGCGTGCATCCGGTTGGTCGCGGGGTTGCTGATCTTCTTGCTGGGAAGGTCATGGTTGGTGAGCAGGTCCCAGACCATGTTGTCGTCCACGCGGAAGTGGCACAGCAGCATGTTGCTGGAGGCCAGCTTGAAGACCTGCTGCGACGAGAGGTTGACCAGCAGGTTGGCGGACTCTTCATTCAGTCCCAGGCGAAACAGCGCGTCGGCCTTGTCCTTGCGAATCAGGCTTTGGGCCAGCATCAGGTAGGTCAGGTTGGCTTCGCGTATTTCGGCAATGATCTGTTCGCTGTTCATGGGGCATCCTTTGGTTCAACCGGTTTCGCCTCCGCTTCCCTGGCACCTGGTGCTTCGGGGGTTTCGTTCAGGTCGATCCGTTGAAATGGATTGTGAATTGACCCCAATCAAAAATTAAGTCGGGGGAGCGTCATACGGGACGTCTGGTTTCCGTCGGGGGCTTGTAGGCATTCCCCTACACGACAGGCCCCGAGCCCGACAGGCGAACCCACCTCCCGCAGGCCGCTGCGGGGAAGACCCGTGTCAGGCCGCCGACCGCGGCGCTGGCGCCAGACGTTCGGCCACCGGCTCGCGGCCCATCAGGATCGCCACCGCTTCGACGGGCCGGATACGGCCATCGAGCAGGTCCACCACACTTTGCGTGATCGGCATGTCGATGCCCAGGCCGATGGCCCGCTGCAACACGGTGCGCGCGCAGTACACGCCTTCGGCCACATGCCCGAGCGAGGCCATGGCCTGGGGGAGCGACTGCCCCTGCGCCAACAGCAGGCCGACCTTGCGGTTGCGGCTCAGGTCGCCGGTGGCGGTGAGCACCAGGTCGCCCAGGCCGGACAGACCCATGAAGGTTTCGGCCCGTGCGCCCAGGGCCAGACCCAGGCGGGTCATTTCGGCAAGTCCACGGGTGATGAGGGCGGCGCGGGCGTTGAGCCCGAGGCCCAGGCCGTCGCACAGGCCAGTGGCGATGGCCAGAACATTCTTGACCGCACCGCCGACCTCCACGCCAGCCATGTCGTCGCTGGCGTACACCCGCAACGCGGGACTGTGGAAGGCTGTGACCAAGGCTTCGCGAACCGATGCGCTGGCACTGGCGGCCACCAGGGCGGTGGGCTGCCCACGGGCCACTTCCAGCGCGAAACTGGGGCCACTCAGCACCCCATAGGGTGCGGCGTTTTGCTGCGGAAGCCCTACCCCCAGGCTTGCACGAATTTCATGGCCCAACAGGCCGGGGGCGCCTTGCTGGCCGGTCTCGAAACCCTTGCACAGCCAGGCGACGGGCGCCGAGCCGCCAAGGGTTTCGCCCAGCATGGCCCGCAGGGCGGACATGGGCGTGCCGATGACGATGAGATCCTGGGCCCGCAGAAAGTCGGCCGATGCCGCCAGCGGTCCCGAGCGCAGCTGCAGGCCGTCCGGCAGCGCCACGTCGGGAAGGTAGCGGGCATTGCGTCGCCGAGCCTGCATGTCGGCGGCCTGCTGGGGGTCGCGCGCCCACAGCGTCACCTCGTGCCGCGCCGTGGGGTGACCGCAGGCGCTCACGGCGAGCGCGGTTCCCCAGGCGCCGGCGCCCAGCAAGGCGATCCTCATGGCTTGCCTGCTCCGGGCGCCACGGGACGGTTTATTGCAGGACGGTGCCGGCTTCGCCGGACTGGGCCGCGGCAGCCTGCTGCTGCTCGTACATGGCCTGGAAGTTGATTTCGGCCAGGTGCACCTGCGGGAAGCCGGCGCGCTGAACGATGTCGGCAACGTTGCCGCGCAGGTACGGATAGACGATCTGCGGGCAGGCGATGCCGATGATCGGGCCCATCTGCTCCTGCGACAGGTTGCGGATCTCGAAGATGCCGGCCTGCTTGGCTTCGACCAGGAACACCGTCTTTTCGCCGATCTTGGTCGTGACGGTGGCGGTCACCGAGACTTCGAAAATGCCGTCGGTCACCGGGGTTGCGTCCACGCTCAGCTGGATGTCCACCGCGGGCTGCTGCTGCTCGAGCAGGATGGCGGGAGAGTTGGGCTGTTCGAGCGAGGCTTCCTTCAGGTAGATGCGCTGGATTTGGAAAACGGGATCTTGTTGCTCAGCCATGAGATTCTTTCGGAACGAACGGGGTGCGGGTACAAAACAAAGCCCGATGGAAGGGTTCCAGCGGGCCAGATGAAAAGGCGATTATTGCAGGTCGGAGCGCGGCCAC
>JAQGNA010000488.1 GCA_028292075.1 Rhodoferax sp.
ATCATGTGGAAGACCACGCCGTTGGTGTCCATGCCGAAGTAGAAGTAGACCTCCATGCGGCGCTCGTGGGTGTGGCACGGCATGGTGTTCCAGAGGCTGCCTTCGTCGAGCTGGGTCATGCCCATGAGCAGTTGGCAGGTGGGCAGCACATCGGGCACGATGAACTTGTGGATCGTGCGGCGGTTGCTGCTCTTGGCATCGCCAAGCGTCTCGGGCGAGGCTTCGGCCAGGGTGATCCTGCGGTGCGGATACGCGGTGTGCGCCGGCGCCGAGTTGAAGTACAGCTTGGCGGGCCTGGCGGCATCGACGCTCAGGAACTCGACTTCCCTGGCGCCCTGGCCGATGTACAGGGCCTCGCGCGCCGAAACCTCGAACCGCGTGCCGTCGACCACCACCACGGCATCGCCGCCGATGTTGATCAGGCCCAATTCGCGCCGCTGCAGGAAGAAGTCGGTGCCGGTGTGGCGACCCAGCTCGGCCGCGAAGGTGACGGCCTTAGAGACCGGCATCACGCCGCCCACGATGATCCGGTCGATGTGGCTGTAGGTCAGCGTCACGGCGTCGGCGCTGAAGATGCCCTCGACGAGAAACTGCTCGCGGAGGCCGGCGGTGTCTAGCGTTCGCGCATGGGCGCTGTGAATCGGTTGGCGAATTTGCATGGTGCTCCTGAAGTGCTGTTTTGCATGCCGGCCCGGCGTGTCTGAAAGGCGTGTCGGCAAGGTTTTAAATCCAAACGAAAAAGATTGAACCCGCGTTTCATTTTTGTTTGTTAGACGATATAGTACACAAAAAAAGCTGGCATCATCCTCATCGCATACGATAAGACAGGCAAAAAAACAATGTCGACCACCGAGACAACGAAGTTCTTCCATGACAACGCCGCCACGCCCTGGACGGAACTGGGCGGAGGCATCCGGCGCAAGGTGGTCGGTCATACGCCGCACCTGATGGCCGTGCTGGTGCAGTTCGACAGCCTGGCCGTCGGCGTTGCCCATGCGCACGAGGCCCACGACCAGATCGCCTATGTGGTGTGCGGGGCCTTCGAGGTGAATGTCGCCGGCATCAAGCAGGTGCTGCGCACTGGCGACGCCTTCGTAGCGCCGCGCCTGCACACCCACGGCGTCGTGGCACTGGAGGCTGGGAGCACCCTTCTCGACCAGTTCTCGCCGCGCAGGGACGACTACCTGTGAACTAGCAGGGTGGTTGCCGCCAGCCGGCGCCAGCCATTCGGGTGCATCGCCTGGTTCCCCGTGCCGATGGACGCAGCCTGAAAGTCCGCAAAAGGACGCAGTCCCACCTCGGTGCCACCGCCCGCCCCGTTTCCTTGGCCGACGCACCTGCAGTGCGCCCGGCTTGATCCCCACCGCCCTTCGCCGCGTCCCTGCAACCTCTCGTTCCGGCCGCGCCATGGCGACCTGCGCGTGGAGGAACACAAGCGCCGTCCAACCCCGACGGCGGCGCTCACCCGGAGACCTCCAAAATGAAAAAAACAGCCATTCCCTTTACAGCCGCGCTGGCCCTGCTTGCCACCCAGGCCCTGGCGCAATCGTCCGTGACCCTGTCCGGCCGGGTCGACCTGGGCCTGCTGCATGCGCCCTCCGACCTGACGAAGAACACCGACAGCAGCAGCCAGGTGGCCGAGAGCTCCAACGGGCGGCTCAACATCGCCGGCCGCGAAGACATGGGCGGCGGCCTGAGCGCCTTCTTCATGCTGGAGGCTCGCTTCAATGCGGACACCGGCGCCATCACCGAACCCACCGCGTTCTTCAAGGACAAGGCCTGGGTCGGGCTGGCCAGCAGGGACTGGGGCGAAATCAAGCTCGGCCGCCTGCATTCGCCGCAGTACGGCATCGGCACGGCCGGGCGCTACGAGGCCTTCATCGGCGACAGCTATGCCTCCATGGGCACCCGCGGCGCGCGTTCCGCCAACCAGTGGAACAACTCGGTCTACTACACCACGCCCACGGTCGGTGGCTTCCATGCCGGCGTGATCAAGCGTTTCGGCGAAGGCACGGCGGCCAACGGTGTCGGCGGCCATCTGGTCTATGCCAATGGCCCGCTGTCGCTGGCCTATTCGTTCCAGAAGGAGCAGGACACGCTGGTTCCGGCGATCAACACCATCAAGACCCACACGCTGGGCGGCTTCTACGATTTCGAAGTGGTGAAGTTCGTCGGCACCTATGCAAGGTCTACCGGCGTGAACGCGGCGGACACCGGCTCGCAGGTGGTGTGGACCGCCGGCGCGCGCGTGCCGATAGGCCCGGGAGAGCTGCGCACCTCGTACCGCCTGATGAACGACACCAGCCGCGCCGCCACCGGCGACGCCTCGGGTGACCAGGACTCCACGCGTCTCTCGGTCGGCTACGCCTGGTTCCTCAGCAAGATGACTTCCATCAACCTCTCGCTCGTGCGCGAACGGCAGAAGCGCTACACCGCCGCAGGGGCGATCACGACCGACAACGCCGGCAACGGCGCTGAAGCCGCCCTGCGCGTGATGTTCTAGACCTGGCCCCGCAAAACGAAAAAACCTCTCCGCCGGACTACCCGGGGGAGAGGTTTATTCATGACTGACCGACTCGAGGCCGGCACGGGGGACCGAAGCCCCTCGTCGCACCTCTATCGGGCGCCGATCAAGTGCCGATCAAGTGCCGATCACGGGCCGAATCAGGCGCCGACGTAGGCCGTCTTCACCGTGGTGAAGAATTCCTGCGCGTAGCGGCCCTGTTCGCGCGAGCCGAAGCTCGAGCCCTTGCGTCCGCCGAACGGCACGTGGTAGTCAACGCCCGCGGTCGGCAGGTTGACCATGACCATGCCGGCCTGGCTGTGGCGCTTGAAGTGCGCGGCGTACTTGAGGCTGGTGGTCGCGATGCCGGCGGACAGGCCGAACGGCGTGTTGTTCGATTCGAACAGCGCTTCTTCGTAACCCTTCACGCGGATGACGCTAGCCACCGGGCCGAACACTTCCTCGCGGTTGATCCGCATCTCGGCGGTGGTGTCGGTCAGCAGCGCGGGCATCATGTAGTAGCCGTCGGTGGACAGCTTCAAGCGGTCGCCGCCGGCAACCAGCGTGGCGCCTTCCTTTTGGCCGATGGCCACATAGTCCATGTCCTGCTCGAGCTGCGACTGCGAGGACACCGGTCCGATGTCGATGCCTGCGGCCAGGGCGTCGCCCACCTTCAGCGTGGCCATGCGGGCCTTGACGGCCTCGACGAACTGGCTGTAGATGCCGTCGGTGACGATCAGCCGGCTCGATGCCGTGCAGCGCTGGCCGGTCGAGAAGAACGCGCTCTGCACGCTGAGTTCAACGGCCTGCTTCAGGTCGGCGTCGTCCAGGATGATCTGCGGGTTTTTGCCGCCCATTTCGAGCTGCACCTTCTTCAGGTTGACGGCGCACTGCTGGGCAATGCGGGCGCCCACACCCTGTGAGCCGGTGAAGCTGATGGCGTCGATGCCGGGGTGGTTGACCAGCGGGTCGCCAATGACGGAGCCGCGGCCCATCACCAGGTTGAACACGCCGGCGGGGATGCCGCTGCGGCTGATGATGTCGGCCAGCGCCCATGCGCAGCCCGGCACCAGGTCGGCGGGCTTCAGCACCACGCAATTGCCGTAGGCCAGGGCCGGCGCGATCTTCCACGAAGGAATGGCGATGGGGAAGTTCCACGGTGTGATCAGGCCGATGACGCCGACGGGTTCGCGGGTGATTTCAACCACGACGCCGGAACGCACCGAAGGCACCACTTCGCCGGTCAGGCGCAGGCATTCGCCGGCGAAGAACTTGAAGATGTTGCCGGCGCGGGTGACTTCGCCGATGCCTTCAGGCTTGGTCTTGCCTTCTTCGCGGGCCAGCAGGGTGCCGAGCTCTTCGCGGCGCGCCAAGATTTCGGTGCCGATCTTGTCGAGCGCGTCATGGCGGGCCTGGATGTTGCCGGTGGACCAGGCGGGGAAAGCCGCACGTGCGGCAGCCACGGCGGCGTCGAGTTGGGCGGCATCGGCCTGGGTGTAGTCGCCGATGATGTCGGCCAGGTTGGACGGATTGACGTTGGGCGCGTACTTGGCGCCGGCAACCCATTCGCCGTTGATCAGGTTGTCGAATTTCTGGGTGGTCATGTGTTGGTGTCCTGGTTGGAGGTGAAAGGTAGGAGGCGGGAGGCGGGCCGCGGAAGGCGTCGCGCATCCGAAGATGTTAGCGCAACCATGAAATGCCTTCGTCCCCGCCCTCCCCTGAGGGCTGGCGGGGACGCGTTGGCCAGGCGCAGCGCCTTGCCGGGGCCGGGAATTACTGTGCGCCGAGCTTCTTGATGAGTACGGCCAGTTCTTCCATCTCCGAAGGCTTGAGGTCGGTCAGGGGCGCGCGAACCGGGCCGCCGTCATGGCCGACGATCTTGGCACCGGCCTTGATGATACTCACACCATAACCTTCGACGCGGTTGCGGATCGACAGGTAGGGCATGAAGAACTCCTTCAGCAGCTTGTGCTGGGTCGGCAGGTCGTCGGCGGCCACGGCCTTGTAGAAGTCCATTGCCGTCTTCGGGATGAAGTTGAACACCGCCGACGAATACACCGGCGTGCCCAGCGCCTTGTAGGCCGCTGCATAGACTTCGGCGGTGGGCAGGCCACCCAGGTAGGCGAAGCGGTCGCCCATCTTCATGAAGATGGAGGACATGGTCTCGATGTTGCCAACGCCGTCCTTGAAACCCACCAGGTTCGGGCAGCGCTCGGCAAGGATCGCCAGCGAATTCGGCGTGAGCTTGGTGCGGTCGCGGTTGTACACGATGACGCCGAACTTCACGCTGTTGCAGACCTGGGCCACATGCTCGATCAGGCCTTCCTGGCCGGCTTCGGTCAGGTAGTGCGGCAGCAGCAGTACGCCTTGGGCTCCCAGGCGCTCGGCTTCCTGGGCGTGGGCGATGGCGGTGCGGGTCGGGCCGCCGGCGCCGGCGATGATCGGCACCTTGCCGCGGCAGGTTTCCACAGCCGTCTTGATGACGCGGCTGTATTCCTCGCCGGCCAGCGAGAAGTATTCGCCCGTGCCGCCCGCGGCGAACAGCGCGCTCGCGCCGTACGGCGCCAGCCATTCCAGGCGCTCGATGTAGCTCTTGGGGCGGAACTCGCCCTGCTCGTCGAAGTCGGTGATCGGGAAGGACAGCAGGCCGGAGCCCATGATGGTTTTGAGTTCTTGTGGATTCATGATTTTTTTCCTGGAGGTTGGTGGGGTGGGTGGCATCACCGTGGCTCGGTGCGGCGACGGGGCGTCAGGCCCGCATGCGCTCAGTCGAGCTTGATGTTCGCCTGGTTCACGACCTGCGCCCATCGCGCGCGTTCGCGGTTAAAAAATTGGTCCTGCTCGGTGGCCAGCATCGTGACGACCTCGGCGCCCTGCCCGGTCAGGCGGGAGCGGATGTCGGCACTGCGGATGATCTTGATCAGCTCGGCGTTCAGGCGGGTGATGATGGCCGGCGCGGTGCCGTTGGCCACCAGCACGCCCTGCCAGGTGCCCGACTCGAAATCGGTCAGGCCCTGCTCGGCGAACGTGGGCACGTCGCCCACCAGCGGCATGCGGGTCTTCTTGGAGATGGCCAGCACCTTGAGCTTGCCGCTTTGCACATGCGGCAGCGTGGCCAGCATGCCATTCATGAGCACCTGGGTCTGGCCGCCCATCGTGTCCTGGATCGCCTGCACGCCACCCTTGTAGGGCACGTAGACCCACTTGGCGCCACTGGCCCGCTCCACGGCCACGCCGGCCAGGTGCGGCGCGCTGCCCATGGCGGTCACCGCGAAGTTCAGGTCGGTGGTCTTCGACAGCGCGACCAGTTCCTTGAACGTGTTGGCCTTGACCGAAGGGTGCACCACCAGCATGTGCGGCGAATACGCCAGCATGGTCACGCCGCGCAGGTCCTTGCTCGGGTCGAACGGCAGCTTGGTGTAGACCGAGGGGCTGATGGCCAGCGCACCGACGTCGCACAGCAGCAGCGTATGGCCGTCAGGTGCCGACTTGGCAACGAAGTCGGCGCCCAGGTTGCCGTTGGCACCGGCGCGGTTTTCCACCAGCACCGTCTGCTTCAGCGCTTCGGCCAGGGGCTGGCTGATGGCGCGGGCGATGATGTCCGACGAACCGCCCGGCGGGTACGGCACGATGAGCTTGATGGGCTTGCTCGGCCAGGCCTGGGCGAAGGCGGCCGGCGCTGCCGCGGCAGCGGACGCAGCGACGGCAGACGTGATGAGTTGACGGCG
This sequence comes from Rhodoferax sp., assembly GCA_028292075.1. Next base: position 6,232 of record JAQGNA010000488.1, read on the forward strand.
ATTCAGCGACATGTTGGCTCCTTTTTGTTCGACGCGGACCGATCCCGTGACACGGGAGCGATGCGCCGGGGTGATGGCGATGGGTGGAAGTCGATGGCGGCGGTCTGGCGGCGGCTGGGGCTGGCGACGGGATCGCTCTCAGCCAGGAAAGCGCGAGAACACCGGCTCGGGCAGGCCTCGCACGCCAGGATCGAGCGCGAACACGGCGCCATTCAGGCCCGGCTGCTCAGCCGACACGGTGCCCGGCAGGATCGAGGTGACATACAGCACATCGAGGTTGGCACCGCCGAAGGCGCACATGGCGGGCTTGGCCACCGGCACTTCAAGCGATTTCACCAGTCGGCCCTGGGGGTCGAAGCGGTGCACCTTGCCGGCATCGTTGCCACAACTCCAGTAATGGCCTTCGGCGTCCACCGCCGCGCCGTCGGGCCGGCCGGGCAGATTGGTCATGTCGATGAATTCGCGGGGCTCGCCAAAGGTGGCGGTGGCGGCATCGAAGTCAAAAGCCCAGACGCGTTGCACCGTGGGGTGCGAATCGGACAGGTAGGCCGTGCGCCCGTCCGGGCTGAAGCCCAGGCCGTTGGGCGTGATCATGTCCTGCACCTTGGCTGCGCTCAGACCGTGTTCGTCCAGGCAATACAGCGCGCCCAGCGGGGATGCGGCGGCCATGTCCATGACCATGGTGGTGATCCAGAACCGGCCCTGCGCATCGCAGCGCCCGTCGTTGAAACGCATGCCCGCGGCTGGGTGGTCGATCCTGGCCAAACAGCGCAGCGCCACGTCACCCGAGGGTTGCAGCGTCACGGCGTAGACCCCGGTTTCCATGGCGGCAATGATTTCGTCGCCCTCTGGCTTCGCACTCAGCGCGATGCACCCGACCCGCTCCGGCAAACGCCAGCTTTGGAGAACGTCGGTTGCCGGGTCCCATCGGCGGACCAGCCGGCCCTCGATGTCGACCCAAAAAAGCGCCTGGCCGCGCACATCCCACACCGGAGACTCTCCAACGCGGTCACGGCTGCTGCCGATTGGGGGCGCGACGATCATGACTCGTAAGGCCCTTGCACAACGAAACCGCCGCCATGGCTGGTATGGGCCGGATTCTTCAGGTCAGGTGCCGTGGTCGCCGCATAGATCTCTTCACGGAACTGGTCTGAACTGTCTTGCGGCACGTAGCCCACATGCCTTGCACCGCTGTTGTCCCACCATGTCACCGCGTTGTTCGACATGCCGAAAATGATGCTGTGCTTCAAAACGGGCGTGGTCAGGCACGCGGTGATCAGGCGGTGCAGATCGCCGTAGCTGAGCCAGGTGGCCAGCATGCGCCGGTCGACCGGCTTGGGGAACGACGAGCCGATGCGCACGCAGGCCGTCTCGATGCCATAGCGTTCGAAGTAGAACTTCGACAGGTCTTCCCCGAAAGCCTTGCTGACACCATAGAAGCTGTCAGGCCGGGGCGGCGCGTCGACGCCGATCGTCTCGCCCTGGCTGTAGTAGCCGACCACGTGGTTCGAACTGGCGAACACGATGCGCTTCACGCCGTGCTTGCGCGCCGCTTCATAAAGATGGAAGAGCCCAAGAATGTTCGCCTGGACGATCGGCAGATAAGGGCCGTCGACCGAAACGCCGCCCAGATGCACGATGGCATCGACACCCTGCACCATGGCGTCGACCGCGGCAGCGTCGGCCAGGTCGGCCAGAACGATTTCCTCGTTCGCTTGCGCGGCCCCGAACTCCGCGCGATCGGACAACCGCAACGTGGTGCAGTTCTGCTTCAGGCTTTCGCGCAGCACCTTGCCAAGACCGCCGGCCGCACCGGTCAGCAAAATCTTTTCATGCAATTTGATGGTCATTTTTCTTCTCTGAGGGTGGGACGTGAGGCAAGAAAGGACCGCACTCTCAATGCAGTCCTGAATCGCCACAGGTCATAAGTTGTCTGATGACTGGAATTCTCGAAATATTGCCCCCGACTGTCAAGCAGTTTCTGGCAGATCTAGGGCAAACCCTAGGCACCACCTCCCATTCAGGCCCGTTGTGTAAACGATCGCCTGCCACTGGGGCGGTCACCAGGGAAGCCGCGCTGGGCCCTCTTAACCGACGTGACAGCATTGGGGTAAACCCTTTGAAATACTTGAACGATCAGTTGTAGGATGACTGATAAACCAAGGTCGTGTTGCCGAAAGCGCCACTTCCGGGTTCCGACCCGGCGCCATGCCGACCCGGCACGACATTGAGCGTTCGCGCTCCACATCGCCGCCATCTCTCTTAGCCAAGTCAAATCCATCACAGGAGCAACCATGAAAAATCCAAGCCGTATCGTTCTGAGCCTCATCGCCGCCGCAGCATTCTGCGCTGTCAGCGGCCAGGCCTTCGCCCGCAACTTCCGCTCTGCCGACGTGCATTCCAAGGATTTCCCGACCAACATGGCGGTGAAGTTCATGGGTGACGAGCTGAGCAAGGAAACCGGCGGCAAGGACAACATCAAGGTCTTCGGCGACAGCGCACTCGGTTCGGAGAAGGACACCGTCGAACAGGTCAAGATCGGCGCCATCGACATGGTGCGCGTGAGCCTGGCGTCGTTCAACGGCATCGTTCCGGAATCGATGATCCCGTCGTTCCCGTTCATCTTCCGCGACGTCGCCCACTTCCGCAAAGCCATCTACGGCGTCGAAGGCGACAAGATCCTGGCCGCCTTCGACAAGGCAGGCTTCGTCGGCCTGGCCATGTACGAGAGCGGCTCCCGCTCCATGTACGCCAAGAAGCCGATCAAGACGGTGACAGACATGAAGGGCCTGAAGATCCGCGTGCAGCCTTCCGACCTGGCCGTTGCCATGGTCACCGCCATGGGTGCCTCACCCGCGCCGATGCCGATGGCCGAGGTCTACTCCGGCCTGAAGACCGGCCTGGTCGATGCCGCGGAAAACAACATTCCTTCCTACGAAGAAGCCAAGCACTACGAGTCCGCCGGGTTCTTCTCGGAAACGATGCACGTCATGACGCCCGAAGTCGTGGTGTTCTCGAAGAAGGTCTGGGACACCCTGACGCCGGTCGAACAAGCCGGCCTGCGCAAGGCGGCCAAGGCATCGGTGCCCTACTACGTCACGCTGTGGGACGCCAAGGAAAAAGAAGCCAAGGCTGCCGTGCTGAAGGGCGGCGCGAAGATCGTTCCGGCGACCGAAATCGACAAGGCCAGCTTCGTCAACGCCGAAAAGCCGGTGTGGGACAAGTTCGCCACCACGCCTGAGCTGAAGGCGCTGGTGCAGGAGATCGTCAACGTCAAGTAAGTCGTCTCACCGCCACGTTGACGCTGCACTGCTTGCACGGCCAGGGGTTCGCCCCGGCCAGGCAGGCAGTGTCGCGTGGCGGTGTCACGGCGAGAAGCAACCACCATGGATCTTTACAATTCAATCAACGCGCAGCTGTCGAACTGGGTGCTCCGTATTGCGAGCGTCTGTCTGGCCGCTCTGGGCATCGTGGTCATCTACGGCGTCATCATGCGTTACGCCTTCAACGATGCCCCACCCTACGTGGAGCAGGTGGCCCTGCTGCTGGTGATCTCGGTCGCCATGTTCGGTGCCGCCGCGGGCGTCCATGACGCCGGGCATATCGGCCTCGACTCCGTCGTCAAGCTGTTGCCGGAGAAGGTGCAGTTCCTGTGCCTGATCCTGGTGGAGGTGTTCACGATCCTGTTCGCGGCGGTGCTGCTGTATGGCTGCGAGCACATGGCTGCCTCGACCCGCCACGACACCATACCGACGCTGGGCATCTCGGAAGCCTGGCGCTACGTACCGCCCATGATCGCGGGCGTTCTCATCATCCTCTTCTCAGTCAAGCACATGCTCACACTGTTCACGAAGAAAACGACTGCCTGACATGGAACTCGCCGTACTTTCCCTGAGCTTCGTGCTCTTCCTCGCGCTGGGCGTGCCGGTGGCTTTTGCCATCGGCCTGAGTTGCCTGGCCACCTTCGCCGTCGAAGGCCTGCCACTCGCCACCGCCATGCAGATGATGGTGTCGGGCATGAACGTGTTTTCGTTCCTCGCGATCCCGTTCTTCATCTTCTCGGGCGAGCTGATGCTGCACGGAGGCATTGCCGACAAGATCCTCGACTTCGCGCGCAGCATGGTCGGCCACATGAAGGGCGGCCTCGGCCTGGCCAACGTGATGGCCAGCACCCTGTTCGGCGGCGTTTCGGGTTCACCCATTGCCGACACCTCGGCCATGGGCGGCGTCATGATCCCGATCATGAAGCGGGAAGGCTACAGCGCGGACTACGCGGTGAACGTCACCACGCATGCCTCGCTCACCGGCGCGCTGATGCCGACCTCGCACAACATGATCATCTACGCCTTCGCGGCGCAGGCGGCGGCGGGCACCATCGACGGCCACATCATCCGTGGCGTGTCGATCGGCGACCTCATGTTCGCCGGCTTGATTCCGGTTTTCTGGATCATGGTCTGCATGCTGATCGCGGCCTATTGGCAGGCGGTGCGCAACGGCTTTCCGAAGCGCGCGGACGGCTCCTCGATGCTCGAACGCTTCCCCGGCTGGAAGGCCGTTCTGACGACCTTCATCGCGGCCATTCCCGGCCTGATGGTGATCGTCGTGATCCTGGGCTGCGTGATGGGCGGCGTGACCACAGCCACCGAGGCCGCGGCCATCGCGGTGGCGTATTCGCTGTTCCTCACGGCGGTGATCTACCGCACCATGAACAAGGAAAAGCTGATCAAGTCGCTGAAGAAGGCCTCGAAGACGACCGGCGTGATCCTGCTGCTGATCGGCGTGTCGAACATGCTGCGCTGGCAGATGGCCTACCTGGAAATTCCCGAAGCGATCGAAGGCGCGCTGCTGCACGCCACGCAGACGCCATGGCTGATGCTGCTGTACATCAACATCATCCAGATTTTCCTGGGCATCTTCCTGGACATGGCGGCCCACATCCTGATCACGACGCCGCTGTTCCTGCCACTGGCCATGCAGATGGGCGTCGGCCCGGTGCAGTTCGGCATGATGCTGCTCCTCAACTGCGCGCTCGGTCTCGTGCACCCACCAGTGGGGACCGTTCAGTTTGTCGGGTGTGCCATCGGCAATATATCGATCGGCGAGGCGACGAAGACCGCCTGGCCGTACTATTTGGCGATATGGATTGCAATCAACCTGGTGACCTATGTGCCGTCGTTCTCGACCTGGCTGCCATCGGTGATTACCGGCCATCCGGTGTTCTGACGACGCCGCGTAAGTCGACGGACACACAGCCCTGTCCAACCCAAAAAACGCCCGGCCGGCCTCCTCGCCCGCTGGGCTTTTTCACGCCCGCGCAACCCCACGAAGCACTCGCCGCACTGGTAGTTTCCCCTCTTGATCAGGCGCGATTGAAGCTGGACTTTTGCGCAATGTTTGCTAAAGTTAGTGGCCTCGTTGACACGTCAGTCATACGTTGTCCTATAACTAACAAACTCACTTGGCCTGCAGCCAAAATACCTATGGAATCTACATCCGCTCCTGCGCCGGCGACGCTCATGCAGCCGACAAAACCCGGGACGGATGCAAGCCCCAATGCCCGCCTCAGGCGACCGCGCGGTCTGGTCTCGGAAATCGTTGAGAACCTCGCCGCCGACATCCGCCAGGGGCAGTTGAAGGAAGGCGACAAGTTGCCCACGGAGGCCGAGATCATGGCCCGCTTCGATGTCAGCCGCACCGTGGTGCGCGAGGCGCTTTCGAAGCTGCAGGCGTCCGGCCTGGTCGAAACCCGGCATGGCATCGGCACCTTCGTGATCGCGCCGCCTGAAGCCGGCAACTTCAAGATCGCCGCCGAAGATTTAGCCACCGTGGCCGACGTGATCGCGTTGCACGAGCTGCGCATCAGACTCGTGACAGAGGCAGCAGGACTGGCCGCCCAGCGCCGCACCGCGGCCAATCTGGCCCAAC
>JAQGNA010000497.1 GCA_028292075.1 Rhodoferax sp.
TGCCAGGCGAGGCGCCGGTTCCGCAGGGGGCCGGCGCCTTGCCTGCTTCAGGCGTGGTCTCCGGCTGATGACACGGCTGAAGATCTGCACCGATCAAACGGTGCTTTTCGGCCCGATGGGTCAGGCCGCCCGGGTGACAATGCGGGCATTCCGGGGCCATGCAGCGGCGGCCCTTCGCCCCATCAGGAGAATCACCGTATGAGCAGCGTGGCCGTCATCGTGCCGATCTACCAGGCGCAGCCCAGCGCGCTCGAGCGTTTTTCGCTCCGGCATTCCCTGGCGCAGCTGCGGCCCGGACGGCCCGTGGTGTTCGTCGGCCCCGATTCGCTCGACGCCAGCTGGTATGCCGCGGAGTTTCCCGCCGCCACGCTTCGCCGCTTCGACGACGCCAGTTTTGCCACGGTGCAGGGCTACAGCCGGCTTCTGCTCTCGCCGGCCTTCTACCAGGCCTTCGACGCGTTCGAATTCATGCTGATCCTGCAGACCGATGCCATCCTGCTGCGCGACGATCTCGACCTCTGGTGCGGCCGCCCTTACGACTATGTGGGCGCCCCGTGGCCCGAAGCCTTCGAGCTCTTCGTGAACCTCGGCAAGTTCGACGGCGACCGGGGCCGGACGGTGAAGGCGCATGTCGGCAACGGCGGACTGAGCCTGCGGCGGGTTCGCAAGTGCGTCGCACTGCTGGAGGAGTTCCCCGAAGCGGTGTCGGTGTTCCGGCAGGCCGGCTCCAGCGAAGACCTGTTCTTCGGCGTCATGGGCATGCTGTCGCTCGACTTCGTGCTGCCCAACGAGCTCACGGCGGCCACCTTCGCGCTGGAACTCCAGGCGTCGCGGTACCGCAGCCTGAGCCCGGCCCATGCGCCGATGGGCGGCCATGCCTGGTGGAAATACGAGCCGGGCTTCTGGACCGATCTGCTGGGACCCGAGGCCAGTCGCCCGGTGGCCGAACTCGTCAACAGCCGCTGACATGCAGCCCGTCAAGACCATCTACATCGAGGATTCGCGCACGCCCATCTACCGGCGCATCGCGCAGTCGCTCGGCACCGAGTTGCTGCGCCGGGGCTTCGAGGTGCTGCTGATCAAGCCCGATGGCTTCAACAGCGCCAGCTTCCACGAGTTCCTGCAGGGACAGGGCGGGGCGGCCTATGTGTCGAACGCTTCGAGCAACGCCATTCAGGCGCGCAGGCCCGACAGCGGTGCTTTTTTCTTCGAAAGTTTTCCGGGCAGGCTGATCTTTCTGCACCAGGACGCCATCCTCGGCGGCATGGGCCTCTTGAACGGCATCGGCAAGCTGCAGGCCTGGCAACGCGTGGCCATGCGTTCGGCGCACCTCTGCATCGAGGCCGACAACGTGGCCGATCTGCAAGCGGTGGGCATTGAGAACGCGCAGCTTGTGGGCCATGCCAGCGAGACCCTGCCCGCCGAGCCCTCACTGCAGGCATTCGACTTCGAGGCGTCTTTCGTCGGCCACGTGGTGCCTGCCGGCCACTACCCGCCTTCGGGCGCATCGCCACGCTTCCAGGCCCTGATCGCGGCGGCGCTCGAAGCCCGGCGCAAGGACCTGGGTTGCGCCATCGAGCCCTTGGTGAAGGCCTATGCCGAGCAGGCGCTCGATGGCCTGGGCACGGCGGACGACCAGGCCGTGCTGCGCGTGGCCCATGCGCAATGGCTGCGCAACGAGATCACCGGCCAGACCCTTCCCTTTCGTGGCTGGGCGTTCGAACAATGCGGCATCGAACGGCTGGCAATCTTCGGCGGCGATCCGGCCTACCTGCACAACGTGGCCCGCAACCTGCGGGTGGAACGGCCGGGGGTGGCTTACCACCCCGCGGTGTACGAGCCGCAGGATGTGCAACGGGTCTTCAACCGGAGCCGGGTCAACATCAACATTTCGTCGCTGCAGTTCGACCACGCGGTGGTGAACCGGGTGCATGACGTGTTCATGGCGGGCGGACTCTGCCTGACCTATGCCCGCGACGGCCTGGCCCAGCTGACCGCGGCGCATGCCGAGATTTCATTCAGGACGCTGGGTGAATTGCGCGACCGCGCCGCTTATTTCACGCGGCCAGCTGCCGCCGCGGAGCGTGCCGCCCTGATCCGCCGCGTCCAGCAGGACATCCTGCACAACGCCGGCTACCCCTTGCTGACGCAGTCCATTGCCGAGGCGCTGAGCCGGCTTTGAGGCAAGGGCGTCAGGCTCAGGCCTGGGGCAGAACCTTCTGCATCTGGGTGATCAGGTTCGCGCCCATCCATTCCTGCCGCAGGATCTTGAAATGGCCGTTGTAGCCGTAGATCTTGGCCCAGCGGTTGGTGTCGTCGAAGTAGCAGGGAAAGGTTTCTTCGGTGATGATGTTCACATGCGTCGGGTCCTGGAACGCCGCGTTGTGCGGGTAAGCCGGCGTCACTGAAAGAAACACGCCGCCGACCTTCAACACGCGGTAGATCTCGTTCATGAGGATCACGAACGGATTGCGGTGGTGCGGTGCGTAGATGACGCGCGGCACGTGTTCGATGAACTGGTAGGCCGTGACGAACTCGAACATGTCGTCGGCATAGGGAATCGGCTCCAAGGCCAGATCGGCCCCGGCGATGTTCTCGCCGATGTCGGCGCGAATGTCGACGCCATAGATTTCGTCCGCATGAAAGGGGTTGTTCGGGTTCGGGCCGCAGCCGAGGTCGAGGGTCTTGGTCAAGTCAGTGTCTCCAGGTGGGGGGTGTTTCGGTGTGGCGCCAGTGCGTCGTGCACGCCGCCAAGTTCGCTGGCGCGCCACATGGCGATGTACACGGCTTCGAGGTTGCCGCAGAAGCGCGCGGTGTCGAACAGGGCGTGACCCTGCTGATGGGCGGCCACTTTGTCTTTCATTGCCTGCAAGGCCTCGGGCTGGCGGGCCAGGCCGAGTGCCAAAGCCTCGTAGCCGGCCAGGCTGTGCGCCACGAGTTCGGGCACGCCCAGCGCATGCAGCAGGCTGCCCGCCACGCGCGACGGAAACGAGCCGCCCATGTAAGTCACCACCGGCAGACCGGCCATCAGCGCATCGGCTGCCGTCGTGTGGGCGTTGTAGGGATGGGTGTCGAGGAAGAGGTCGGCCTGGCGGTAGCGGGCCAGGTGGTCTTCCACGCGCGGCACGCGGCCGGCGAAGACCAGCCGCGCCGGGTCGACACCGCGGGCCTGTGCCTCGCGGCGCAGGTTGCGCTGGGCCACCTCGCCGCGCGACACCAGCCACAGCACGCTGCCCGGCACCTGGGTCAGCAGGCGCATCCACACGTCGAACACCGGCGGCGAGATCTTGTAGTCGTGGCTGAACGAGCAGAACACGAAGCCCTGGTCCGGCAGGCCGCATTCGGCGCGCGTGGGCGTGCGCTCGGCGATCTGCACGCTGTTGTCGGTGGGCAGGTAGGTGTCGGGCAGGTAGGCCACGCGTTCGGTGTAGAAGGCCTGGTGCTCGGGCGGTATGGTGTGGCGGTCGGCCACGATGTAGTCGTGGTACGCGGTGCCCATGGTGCCGGGGTAGCCGAGGTAGTTGACCTGCACCGGAGCGGGGCGGTGGGCGAAGATGTCGGTGCGGGTGTCCGAGGTGTAGCCGCCCAGGTCGACGGCGATGTCGATCTCCATCTCGCGCATGAGCCGGGCGATCTGTTCTGATCCCATGCCGCGCGCGTCGATGAACTGGTCGAAGGCCTGCACCATGCGGCTTCGCAGGCGGCTCTGGTCGTCCACGCCGAGCGAAATGGCGATGGTCTCGAAGCGCGTCTTGTCGTGCCGCTCGAAGACACCGGCCATCAGGTGGCCCACGGGATGCTCGCGCAGGTCGGGCGACACATAGGCCAGGCGGATCTTGCGGTGCCGGTAGCGCTCGCCGTTCCACAGCGCGGTGGGTTTGGGCGGACAGTAGTGGCTGGCGAAGATCTTTGCCGCCTGCAGGTGGTCGGCCGCGTCATCGGACGCTGACATGAAGGCAAGCGACTTGCAGCTGCGGCGGCCGGCGCGCACGCCTTCGATCAGGCGCTGGCGCAGGCCGTCGAAGTCGCGCCAGTCGCAAAGGTGCATGCGCTCGTAGAACAGCAGGCCGGGCGCGTAGTCGTAGCCGGGTGCCAGCTCGAGCAGCCGTTCGAAGGCGGCAATGGCCTGTTCGCCCTGCTTGAACTCCGTGAGCATGATGCCGAAGTTGCCCAGCGCGGTGACATGGTTCGGATCGAGCGTCACCACCTGGTTGAAGCGGCCCAGCGCTTCCTGGTGGCGAAACATGTTGCGCAGCAGGACGCCGCTGTTGAGCAGGGCCTCCACATGGTCAGGTTGCAGGGCCAGGGCGGCGTCGAAGCTTTGCAGCGCTTCTTCCTTGCGATCGAGCGCCTGCAGTACGGCACCGTGCACATAGTGCAGCGGTGCGAATTGCGGGTTGTGGGCAAGTCCGCGGGTCGAATGCGCCAGCGCCCGCGTTGCGTCGCCTGCCTGCGTGGCGATCACGGCGAGCGAATACAGCGCGGCGGCGTTGTGGGCATCGACTGCCAGCACCTCATGGAACAGCGCCGCGGCCGCTTCGGGCTGGGCCTGGTTTTGCAGGCCGATGGCGCGGATGAGGGTTTCGGGAACGGACATGTGGCGGAAATTTGCAAAGAAATGAGTCGTTGGATGGGAGCGGGCGGACGGGAGGGGGGAGGTGTGTGCGTGGTCAGCGCCTCAGCGTGCGGACAGCGTCGTCTCGTTGCCCTGCGTTCCGCCGCCCAGCGCCTTGTAGAGGAGCGCCGCCGATTCGAGTTGCGCGCGCCGGATCTGGGTGTCGATCTGTTGCGCCGCGTTGACTTCGCGCTCGCTTTCAAGCACGTCGAGGTAGCCGGTCATGCCCCCGTCGAAACGCGCATGGGCAATCAGCAGGCGGCGCTTCTGCGCCTGCAGGTTGGCCTGCGACGAGCGCATCTGCGATGCCAGCGAGGCGCGGGCGGAGAGCTGGTCGGCCACTTCGCGGAAGGCCAGCTGGATGGTCTTTTCATAGTCGGCCACCGCGACGACCTTGCGGGCCTTGGCCACGTCGAGGTTGCCCTCGCCGCGGCCACCATCGAAGATCGGCAGCGAGATCACCGGCTGGAAGGCCCAGGCGCCCGCCTTGAACAGGCTTGCCAGGCCAGAGCTTGCGGCGCCGATGCCGGCGGTCAACAGCACTTTGGGGAGAAAGGCGGCGCGAGCGGCGTCGATGTTGGCATGGGCGCCCACGAGGCGCTGTTCGGCGGCCATCACGTCGGGGCGCTGCAGCAGCACCTCGCCGGGCAGGCCGGGCGTGAGTGCGGTGTCGAGGCCCTGCTGGTCCAGCCGCTGGCCGGGTGGAAGGTTGACGGCTTCGCCCCCCACCAGGTAGTTCAGGAGGTTGGTGGCCACCGTGCGCTGGTGGTCCAGGGCGGCAAGGTTGGCGCGCGACGCCTCGAGCAGGCCCTCGGCCTGTTCGAGTTCGAAGTCGTAGGCGGCGCCGATCTCCTGGCCCTTGCGGATCACGGCGACCGATTCCTCGCGCGATGCCACCGTGGCGCGGGCCAGCGCGGCCAGGTCGGTCATCTGCAGCTGTGTGTAGTAGGCCGTGGCCACGTCGGCCACCAGTGAAAGGTGGATCGCGCGGCGGGCCTCCTCCGAGGCGAGGTAGCTGCGGCGGGCCGCGTCCGACAGGCCGGCCAGCCGGCCCCAGAAGTCGACTTCGTAAGACACCGTCGACAGCGTGAGGTCGAAGCGCTGGCTGCTGGCGCTGGTGTTCAGGTCGTCCTGCGAACGGGTGATGCTGGCCTGCCCGAGCAGGTTGACGCTGGGCAGCCGGTCGGCCCGCACGATGCCCCAGGTGGCCCGGGCTTCTTCGACGCGGGCCGCGGCGGCGCGCAGGTCGCGGTTCTGTTCCAGGGCCTGGGCGATCAGCGCCTGCAGCCGTGGGTCGGTGAAGAAATAACGCCAATGCGTCTTGACGGCCTCGCGCTGACCACTGACGTCGACCGGCGGCGCCACGGACGCCGGCCATTGCGCGGGCACCGGCAGGGCGGGGCGCTGCATTTCCGGCGCGTTGGCGCAGGCCGCAAGCAGCAGCGCAGTCAGGGCCGTCAGCAGGTGGCGCATGTCAGTGCGGCGCCCGCCGGTGGGGAAGGTGAGAGGTTCTGGTCGGGGCGACGTGGAAGGCCATAGTGAAGAAAGTGAACGCCACGCACCTGAATTTAATGCGCACTGTTTCATTTTCAGGCACGGCCGGGTGGCGGGCAAGCGAGCAGAGTCCAGCGATGGCCGCCAGCATCGACTCGAAATTGCTATCGATAAAGAAGCGTCAGATGCCGGTCGAGATTGACGTTGCGGCGATCTGGTGAGCGTCCCTCATGCCGCTGCGGAGCCCGTGTGACGCCTTGAAGCGGCGAACTGGCGGGCAGTCCGCCCCTTCATCCGGGGCTTCGGCCCCGCGGTGGCTCAGGCGTTGGCGGCGGCGAGCTGCTGCAAGGCGTCGGCCAGTTCTTCCGGCGTGACGCCGTCCACCTTTTCCAGCTGCGGCTGGATCGCCGCCAGTGCCGCTGCGCCGGTGCGCTGAATCAGGGCGATGGCCTGCCCGGCGTCCTTTGGCGAAGCGAAGCCGATGCTTTGCAGCAGCAGGCGGCCCTGCGCGTCGACCAGCTTGAAGCGGAACTGGCCGTCGGCCTCACGGTATTGCTTGAACGCGGCCAGCGCGGACTTTGCGGACTTCGACGCCTTGGCGGTCTTGCCGTTCGGCTGGGTGCGCAGGTCGCGCAGGCCCACGGCGCGGCGCAGGTCCGCGGTGAACGGCGTGGCCAGCTTGCGGGCCTTGGCGGCGCCGGCCAGCAAGATCTCTTC